>JAIPBM010000018.1 GCA_021739695.1 Flavobacteriales bacterium
GTGCGTATCCAAGGCCTCTTTTGCCCCTTTGATCACTTCCGGATGAGACGATAATCCCAGGTAATTATTAGCGCACATCACCACAACATCTTCGCCAGTGCTAACATGAACTTCAGCACCCTGAGGTGTTGTAATTACACGTTCTCTTTTGAAAAGGCCCGCTTCTTGAATTGAACTCAGTTCTTCGGCCAAAAACTGTTGATATTCTCCGTACATGTCGTTTGTTTTGGGATGCCAAAAGTAATGGATCGATGATACTCAAAACGAGGCTTGGGGAACAAGCCCGTCCTTCGATTGTTATATTTGCGGATCTAGAATTATTAACCTTCAAAAAACAAAATAGAATGGCTTTTGAATTACCGAGTCTTCCATATGCTTACGATGCTTTGGAACCGCATATTGATGCACGAACAATGGAAATCCATCACTCAAAGCATCACGCAGGCTACACGAATAATTTAAATAACGCAATTGCTGGTACTGAATTGGAAGGAAAATCCATTGAGGAAATCATGGTTGCTGGTTTCGATAATGCTGCCGTCAGAAACAATGGTGGTGGATTTTACAATCACAGTCTTTTTTGGCAAGTGATGTCGCCAAACGGTGGTGGACAACCTTCTGGTGCTTTGGCCGATGCCATCAATGCCGCTTACGGTTCATTTGATGGATTTAAAGATGCTTTTAGCAAAGCTGCTGCAACTCGTTTTGGTTCAGGTTGGGCTTGGCTTTGCGTAAAAGATGGTGGTGCTGTTGAAGTTTGCAGCAGCGCAAATCAAGATAATCCACTAATGCCAGGCATTGGCTGCACTGGAACCCCTATTCTTGGCCTCGATGTTTGGGAACATGCTTATTACTTGAACTACCAAAACAGAAGACCAGATTACATTGCCGCATTTTTCAATGTGATCAATTGGGATGAAGTTTCTAAACGATATGCGGCTGGAAAGTAATTTCCAGTAGTAATGAAGGAAGAAAAAAGGCCCCGATATCGGGGCCTTTTTTATGTTTATGAAGTAGTATAACTGCTTCTACCAACAACGCGAGAATAGCACTTTTTACTTGGAGCCTTTGGCCAATTGCTGTTCCATAAGCGCAATTCCTTCCTTGAAACTATGCGGATTGTATCCAAGTTCTCGTCTTGCCTTATCGAGGATGAAACCTGTAATTGGCGGACGTTTGGCCGGTTGATTCAAGGTTTTGGAAGAAACCGGTTGGATCAAGCTCTTGTCCAATCCATAATAATCGGCCACTTCGCGAACAAGTTCGATAATGGAAAATTGATCCTTGCCTGAGATATTATATATGCCAGTTGCGCTCTTATCAACAGCTAAAATACAGCCGTCAGCAAGATCTTCTGCAAGTGTTGGCGACCTGAATTGATCATCCACAACATTTATCGGATTCCCTTTTTCAAGTGCTCCTTTAGCCCAAAGCACAATATTTGAGCGGCTCATATTATCCACAATTCCGTAAACGAGAACGGTTCGTAAAATAGCCCATTTCAGTTTACTGTTCTGAACAATAAGTTCTCCTTTCCACTTGGCGGCACCGTAGTAACTAAGCGGATCAGCAACGCCTTCTTCATTATAAGGACCTTCTTTTCCGTTGAAAATGAAATCGGTTGATATGTGTACCAAATGGCAATTGTTCCGTTCAGCTGCATCAACTATATATTGCACCGCGTCAACATTTGCACGGTCGCAAGCGGCATGATCCAATTCGCAATCATCAACTTGGGTCATTGCCGCGGTGTGAATGATATGATCTGGCTTCACCAGATCAATCACCGAATCCACGCTTTCCCGATTTTCAATATCCAAAGGATAATAGGTATAACCCGTTTGGTCGAGCAATCGGTTGGCGCCTCTGGCCGTAGCAATGAGTTCAACATCATAACGGTCCTTGAGTTTATAGACAAGTTTCTGTCCCAACAATCCGTTAGAACCTGTTACGAGAATCTTTTTCACTCTTTTGAAATTTCCGTTTTCATCGCAAAAATCTGTTCCGAAGTACCCAAGACAAACAGTTTAGAATCTGCTTGCACGAGCGTGTCGGGCGCTGGATTGAACACGTATTCGCCCACTGAAGTCTTAAATCCTACGATGTTTACTCCCCAATTTTTGCGCACATTGAGGTCGTGAATCGTCAAGCCAATACACGACTTGGGCAAAATACTGCACTGAATTTCTTCGATGTGTGTATTAGCAGAAGATTGACCAATAAGAAGGTCAACAAATTCTACCACGTCTGGTTTCACAACCAGTTGCGCCATGTGCGCGCCTCCAACCCTATCAGGCATTATTACATTATCTACTCCTGCATGGCGCAATTTGGTGTCCGAATTATCTTCCGAAGCACGGCTAATGATCTTCAGTCCTGCATTATTAACTCGTGCTGTTAGCACAACAAATAGGTTGTCCGCATCATTCGGCAATGCCGAAATGAGCGCTCGTGCATCTTTTATCCCAGCGCGAATCAACACCTCATCGTGCGTTGCATCTCCTTCAACATAGAGGATTTTGTCGCTTTCCATCAATTCGGAAATGATGGCTTTGTCTTTTTCGACCACCACGCACTTCACACCATTTTCTGTTAGCGTCTGATAGGCTTGTTTGCCATTTCTGCCATACCCGCAAAGGATGGTGTGATTCTTTAATTTGTTTATGGTTCGATCCACGCGGAAGTGTAATAGAAGTCGTCTGAATTCACCATCGACCACGTATTTTGTAACCTCGGTGATGGTGTAGGCGAATGTACCAAAACTGCCCAGTATCAGAAACACGGTGAAAATCCGACCGTGGAATGACAGCGGCCTCACTTCATTGAAACCAACCGTTGTAACGGTAATAACCGTCATATAAATAGCATCCCAAACGTCATAGTTTTCAATAAACATATAGCCAGAGATGCCGATAAGCAGCAGCAGGCTAATGACAACGAACGGAAAATAGATCGAGCGGACGCGTTTGTTCACGGGTCTAAAGAAACGGAAAGCTTAGAGATCCCAAACGCTTCTGCGTTTTGGTTGCACAGTCGGTTTAAAATAATGTTTGTGCTCGAGAACAAACGAACTGATGAGGTACACGATAATTGGCGATCCGAAGGTGAAGAAAGACAGGTAAATGAAATACATCCGAATGCTCGTGGCTTTTATCCCGAGCTTTTCGCCCAGCCACGAACAGACCCCGAAAATTTGGAATTCGAACAGCGATACATACTTATCCTTTTCCTCTGAACTCATGAACCAGTTTTCAAAATATTGACCCCAATACTGCAAAATAAGCATTTTTTGTGGTCGCAGAAGTTGGATTTAAGTTCAATAAGCGCCTGAGACTCAGCAGCACTCTTCACTTCCAATCCTTGATCTGCAAACACGTTTACCTTGACGTTCTTCTCAGCAGGTAGTTGCTGCAGAATGGCCAATGCCTTGTCTTGCAACTCAGGTTTTGCTTCGCGATGAGCTGAGACAAATAGAAAAGGTGCAACCGCATTGATCAGAATATTCTGAGCCATCACGGTTCCAATCCGCTTTGATTTTGCAGCTGATTCCTTCCCGAAATTGTATCGGGTTTCCCAATAATTGGATGGGGAAACACAAATAGTTCTCGGATCAATCTGCTCATTATGATTTGAAAACCAGCGAAAGAACGCTCCCGTCTTTTGAAATAGTGCAGCCAACTGCGCTATTCTAACCGTTGGAAAATTGGCTGGCCGCAACCGAAGAAACTTCCACAGCTTATTATTCAATGGTTGCAATCCATATTTGTGTTGAAGAAAATCATATTCCTGTCGGAGGTGTTGCTGATAATCATCTTTAGGATGATTGAGAAACCCGGCATTTCCGAACAAGATGGCTTCGAGCTGAAAAAGGTCATCCTGATGTTTGGACAACACTTTCCATGATGTATTTCTTGCTAGCTGTTCAAACGGATCAGCGTTAACTTTCATTCCGAATGACCGGAATAAAACAACCATGAATGCCTGCTCCAGATCACCGTTGAATTCTTCAACCAGCGAATCCATCCACTCAGATTTACGTTGCAGACGACCTATTAGTAAGGAATCGAACCACGCCATGCGTACCAATTCCGAGACCTCCATAAACTGTTTTCCACAAGGTAGTGCATCTACCGAAGCGCTCAATTTCTCATAGCGTCTAAGCACCTGATCAGAAATGAGTTCCTTCAATTCTAAGGTTGGAAATGCGCCAAGCGATTCATTCAGGTCATCTTCAAAAACTACATGTAATATGATGTTTGAATAACTGGAATCGTGCTGATGATCATGTCGCAACCAATCTGAACTTCGAACATGAATTTCCACGTTTCCCGCCCATTCGGTGCCATCAACCTTGATACGCACATTCCGAAAATCAGGCCCAGCATCCTTATTCAATTCGCCTACACGAATGATCTGTAGATTTTGTCCATCCGAAGTTTTCAGACCTTGCTGATGGAACAGGCGATGTTGCCAAATGTGATGTAACAGTTCTTCCTTCGGATAAGGCATGAACTAAATATGGGAGATATTTTTAAAATATCCGATTACAATCCTGCTTCGTCTAGAATTTCTTCCATCTGCTGTTGCATGATCAGCGCTTCAGCACGCGCAGCTTCAGCAAAATCCTCTCCCTGACTAGCATATATTATTCCCCTAGAAGAGTTGACCAAAAGCCCACATTTATCATTCATTCCGTACTTGGCCACTTCCGTCAGGCTTCCTCCTTGTGCGCCAACACCAGGCACTAAAAGAAAATGATCGGGCACGATATTCCGCACCTTTTTCATTAGACTCGCTTTTGTTGCACCAATCACAAACATGGTATTGTCTATTGTTCCCCAATCTTTGGCCTGCAACAAAACCTCTTCGAACAATTGTCCGTTTTCTGTCTTCAAAAACTGAAAATCAGCAGCGCCTTCGTTGGATGTAAGCGCCAAAAGCACCACCCAACGCTCCTTGTATTGGAAATATGGAAGCACGCTATCTGAACCCATGTAAGGCGAAAGCGTGATGGCATCAAAATTCATCTGATCAAAAAATCCGCGAGCATACATGCGCGTTGTGTTTCCAATATCGCCTCGTTTCGCATCTGCCAATTTCAACACTTCATCAGGAATGTGCTGCACGGTTTTCTCTAATGAAAGCCAACCTTCAAAACCACGGGCTTCGTAGAAAGCTGTATTCGGTTTGTAGGCCACGCACAAGTCGTGCGTTGCATCAATGATCCGTTTGTTAAACTCATACATCGGATCCTGATAACCCAGCAGATGCGGGGGGATTTTTGCAAGGTCCGTGTCGAGTCCAATGCACAGGAAACTGCGCTTCTTTTGGATGTTTCTGAAAAGTTGAAGATGGTTCATGGCATGCCAAATCTAATGAACTGCTGAATCTGACCACTGTTAATAATAGGTAAACATTCACAGGTTTTTCAACCGACTGCCCTTAGGATTATTCGTAGTTTTGTTTCCCGTTCATCAACTACAGAACCAACGTAAAAGATGCCGGGAACTAAGTACATTTTTGTGACTGGAGGCGTAACCTCCTCACTAGGAAAAGGAATCATTTCGGCCTCGCTGGCCACGCTGCTTCAAGCACGCGGATTCCGAGTCACCATTCAAAAACTCGACCCATACATCAATGTCGACCCTGGCACACTCAATCCTTACGAACATGGCGAGTGCTATGTAACGGACGATGGAGCTGAGACCGACCTTGACCTTGGCCATTACGAGCGATTTCTGAACGTTCCAACAAGTCAGGACAATAACGTTACCACTGGAAGGATCTATCAAACGGTTATAAATAAAGAGCGCGAAGGCGCCTACTTGGGCAAGACTGTTCAGGTGATACCGCACATTACAGACGAGATAAAAAACCGCATTAAGCGCTTAGGCGAAACCGGCAATTACGACATCGTTATTACTGAGATAGGTGGAACGGTTGGCGACATTGAATCGCTACCTTATATAGAAGCTGTTCGTCAGTTCAATTGGGAAATAGGCGCTGGAAACCATTTGGTGATCCATTTGACCTTGTTGCCATATTTGGCCACATCGGGAGAATTGAAGACCAAACCAACGCAGCATTCGGTTAAAATGCTGCTCGAAAGCGGTCTTCAACCTGATATTCTTGTTTGTCGTGCAGACAGAAAAATTCCTGGTGATCAGAAAAGAAAGATCGCCTTGTTCTGCAACGTGACCTTGAACGCAGTAATTGAATCGTTAGATGCTGAGACAATCTACGATGTGCCGATTCTGATGTTGAAGGAAAAGCTGGATTCGGTGGTCATCAGCAAACTGAAATTGACTTCTAAGAACGAACCTGACCTTACTAACTGGAAACATTTTCTGGGTATTCTGAAGAACCCAACTTCGGAAGTAACGATCGGTCTGGTTGGTAAATATGTGGAGCTGAAGGATGCCTATAAATCCATTGCAGAAGCGTTGATCCATGCAGGAGTGGAAAACGAATGCAAAGTGGATGTGAAATGGATTCACAGTGAAGATCTGGTGGAAGATACGGTGGGTTCCAAGCTAAAAGGTCTGAAAGGAATTTTGGTTGCTCCGGGTTTTGGCGACCGAGGAATTGAAGGTAAAATCCTAGCCGTTAAGTATGCACGCGAGAATAATATTCCGTTCCTCGGAATTTGTTTGGGAATGCAATGTGCGGTGATTGAATTCGGCAGAAATGTGCTTGGATTGAAAGATGCCAACAGCACGGAAATGAATCCGAAGACCGGAAATCCTGTCATCGATATTATGGAAGAACAGAAAAAGGTGACTAAAAAAGGTGGCACGATGCGTTTAGGCGCATATCCATGCAAACTCACCAAAGGATCAAAAGCCTATTCTGTTTACGGCTCAGCCAACATCAGCGAACGACATCGACATCGTTTTGAATTCAATAACCGCTACCTGAAAGATTACGAAAAAGCAGGTATGATAGCCTCTGGAATCAATCCAGATTCGAACTTGGTGGAAATTGTTGAATTGACTGAACATCCGTGGTTTATCGGTGTTCAGTTTCATCCAGAATATAAGAGTACGGTGGCTGCACCTCACCCACTTTTTGCCAAGTTTATAGGTGCTGCTTTAAAGTCTTGAATCTTACTTTCTGAAGGGTTAGGCTTTATAGCCTCAAACTCTAACTTTGCGCCCCAAATTAAAAAGTCGGAATGGACAAGAATTCAGCCATTGGGCTAACGCTCATCCTCGTTATTTTCCTCGGGTTCAACTATATGAACATGCCCACGGAGGAGGAACGTGCAGAAGCGTTACGCATCCAAGACTCTATTGCTGCCGTTGAAATTCAGCAAACACAGCAACAGAACGAAGCCGCAATTCAAGAAGCGGTACGCGATACAACCACTGTTAGCGAACAGATAACACCAGAAACGCTGAGCAGAGATTCTGCTGCAATGGTCGAGTATAAGTCCCAATTTGGGGAATTCGGTGATGCTTCGATGGGCGAAGATGGAACCGTAATTATTGAGAACGAACTATTGGCCATTACGGTCAATAAACGAGGTGGTCATCCACTTTCTGTTCAACTAAAGAAATATCAAACATCAGACTCGCTGCCACTGTTACTTTTTGATGGGCAGCAGAACCGATTCTCGCTCGATTTCTTTGCGAAAAACAACCGCGTTTCTACACAAGAATTATACTTCGAACCATCTGTCGATGGTTTCTCCATTTCGGGTGAGGATAAGAAAAGCCTGACCATGCGTCTTAACGCTGGTCCAGAACAATACATCGAATACGTTTACACCATCACTGGCAACTCGTACATGGTTGATTTCGACATCAACCTTGTAGCAATGGACAAGGTGATTGAGCGTAATGTAACTGCCCTCGATCTACATTGGAAATCAGACCTTCCTCATCAGGAAAAAAGTCTGTCCAACGAGCGTCAGAACACCACTATCTATTATCGTCATAGCGATGAAGAGGTCGATTACCTTTCGGAGCGTTCTGACGAGAAAGAAAAATTCGCTACCGGTTTGCAATGGGTTGCTTTCAAACAGCAATTCTTTAGCACAGTTCTCATTGCGAAAGATGGTTGGGAAGCACCTACGGAAATTGAAACCATTCACGATGAAGCTTCCACTTCGGTTGTAAAAACCTGCGAGGCAAAATTCAGCATTCCGTTCGGACATCGTGAAATGGAACAAGTGGCATTGCAGTTCTATTTCGGACCAAATCAATACAATGCGCTAAAGGATTTCGACCTAGGTCTTGAGGAAATGATTCCTCTTGGATGGGGAATTTTTGCATGGGTCAATCGTCTTGCGGTAATCCCGGTCTTCAACCTGCTAAAAGACACAGGATTAGGTTACGGAATCATCATTTTGATTCTCACGCTAGTAATCAAACTGGTGTTGATGCCTTTTACCTATAAGGCCTATTTGAGCACCGCCAAAATGCGGGTGCTTAAACCTGAAATTGATGAAATAAACAAGAAGTTCGAAGGAAAAGACGACCCGATGGCCAAGCAACAGGCCACCATGGCGCTTTACAGCAAAGCAGGCGTAAACCCGTTGGGTGGATGTCTTCCAATGCTGTTCCAAATGCCAATTCTGATCGCTTTGTTCCGCTTTTTCCCAGCTTCTATCGAGCTTCGCCAGCAAAGCTTCCTTTGGGCCGATGACCTTAGTAGCTACGACAGCATTTACAACCTTCCATTTGAGATTCCATTCTATGGAGATCACGTGAGTCTGTTCACGCTTTTGATGACCATTTCCACCATCATCTACACAAAGTCTAACATGAGCATGCAGGCGGGAAATCCGCAGATGGAGCAAATGAAATGGATGATGTATCTGATGCCAGTTATGATGCTTGGTTGGTTCAATAATTACGCATCCGGGCTTAGCTACTACTATTTCTTGGCCAACATGATCACCTTTGGACAGAACTTCGCATTCAAAAAATTCGTGGACGATGACGCCTTGCATGCGAAACTCCAAGAGAACAAGAAGAATCCTAAAAAACAGTCTGGTTTCCAGAAACGATTGGAGGATATGGCCAAGCAACGAGGCTATCAACCACCAAAGAAAAAATGATCTGGTAGGGTTTTTGGCCTTACTGGCAGCAAAACATCCGACATGAAAAAGTTACTCTTCATTATTGGCTTCTGCTCCATTGGAGCGGTGGTTTTGAACAGCTGTAAAAGCAATAAACTCACCACAACTGCTGGTGCGCAAACCGCACCAAAAGAATCGATCATGCAAACTGAGCCTCAACTTTTGGCATCCATCGAACGTACCGCGTGCTACGGCCGATGCCCTATGTACAAGGCTACTTTTTTGGACAATGGCGAAGTGATCTACGTTGGAAAACGATTTGTGGATAAAGAAGGCACGTACAAAACGCTTATCTCGCAAGAAGAAGTGCTGGAGATCAAAAAGAAGATAACTGAACTCGACTATTTTGGTTTGGACAGCCTTTATCCTACGCCCATTTCTGATTTTCCTTCGTGCATAACAGAAGCCAGTTTGAATGGTAAGCGGAAAAAAGTGATTGACCGAAGGAGTCCTCCAGAAAACCTAATGGCCTTTGAAAGATTCCTGGACGGAATGTTGGAAGGAAAGGAACTCGAGAAAATTTCTGACGAAACGAATTACGAAGAACGATAAGTCAATCGCTTACTGACCGAGCACGTTATAATTGCTCAGATCGATCTTCATGATATCAAACTTTCCGTTGGCGCTTCCTTTGGTGCTGTAGTAAGCAGTCTTACCATCGGCAGTAAGCGTAAATCCAACTTCATCTCCAGGCGTGTTGATCGGGTAACCTAGATTAATCGGTTCGCTCCACGTTCCGTCTTCTTGTTTTACCGACTTGAAAATATCGTAGCCGCCCATGTTCTTGTGGCCTTTGCTGCTGAAGAAAAGGGTTTTGCCATCAGAATGGATGAACGCCCCTTTTTCGTCTTCGATGGTATTTACCGCTGCAAGATTTACCGCAGGCTCCCATTTGCCGGTAGAGATTTCCTTGCTCATCCAAATGTCTCCGTTTCCTTTTCCCTTTGGGCGCTCAGATGCAAAATAGATCATCGTTCCATCTCCAGTAAGTGATGCGTTGCTGTCGAAATAGCCGCTGTTTACATTTTTACCTAACGAATAAGCTTTGCTCCATCGATTCAAGCTCATTAAACGTGCAGCATCCGAAGAACCGTCTGCAATCGCATCGCTGGCATTCTTGTTCATTCTTGTCTTTGACACAAAAATGTCTCCTGCATTCTGATTCTTAAAGGTCAATAGTTGTCGGCCATCAGGCGAAATGCTCAAACACGCATCGTGTCCGTCTGTGTTGATAGCACCGGGAATAGGCACCGCTGGCGCCCATGCATTCAAACTATCGCTCCAATAAGAAATGTAAACGTCCTCGTACCAATCGTTGTCACCTTCGTAACGCTTACCTCCAAAGGTGTCTGGTCTTCGGGATGTGAATACCATGACTCTTCCATCAGCCGTAACAGATGGGCGGTATTCATGATTATCTGCTGTATTGATTCCTTCGCCAGCTGAAGTGATCTTCACATCAACAGGATTGGCCATCATGTCGATTGTTGCTTGACATTTTGCCTTCAGTTCATTCGCCTTTTCAACATCTGGCTTGGCCAGTTTATCGTTGGCCAAATACGCATCCAAGTATTTGATCGCTTCTTCCTGTTCTGCCAACATGCGGTGGGCGCTTGCCGTCAAATAATCGAGGTCTTTATCTATTGCAGGGTCAGCTTCGCGCGCCTTTTGCAAGTATGCCAACGCATCCTGTCCTTGATTCAAGGCAATGTAGCACTCTGCCATGCGCCAATTGAGCATGGCATCGGTTCCGTGTTCTGTGTATTCAGCCCTATAAATTCTGAGTGCGCCATTATAATCCTCCTCGGTCATGCTGGCCTTTGCCTGCATCATCTTTATCTTATCTGGACCACTGAGAATTTGTGCTTTTGCGGTAAAATCTGCTGAAAGCATACATGTGGCTACAGCGACAAGGGTGAAGAATGATCTCATTTGGAGTGCGTTTGCGTCTAAATTACTAATTCGAATGGGTCAAATTAAGTGTTGATCTTTTCGGTTTCAACAAACTATGATGGCTTACTTAGCCAGCTAAGAAAAAGTTTCAGCGCCTGACGCTTTTTATCATCAAGTTTATAACTGATCACCTCTTTCACATACCGTACCAACTCGGCCTGGTTGTTTCCTGCCATGGTTTCAATGGCTTTTGTTCGATTCTGAAGGCCAAGATCAAGTGCTTCCTGAAACGCTGAAATGAAATTTTCATCGAGCGGTCTGTTGCTTACCCAACAGGCAAAAACAAACGGAAGTTCCGTGAAGTTTTTCCACTCTTCGGCAAGGTCTTTCACCACTGGAAATTTATTGTGCAAGGGAAATGCCCTATCACCGATAACCACTCCAGCAGCTCGGCCTGTGATCTTTTCAATGAAATCAGCATCAGCCGCTTTCCATTTTGGCGAGATGTTCCAGTGCTTTTCGGCCAACAACTGCACCAACTGTACGGAAGTTCGAGACTGATAGTCGAGCAGTACTTCTTCTATTTCATCCAGCGGAACTTCACTGAATAGGCAAACGGTTTCTACCGCGCCATCGGCACCAATACAACAATCGGTAATGATGTGCGATTGGGCCAATTTTGGGATGATGGCCACCGGAACAAGACCAAGGTCCACTTCTCCGTTCAAGAGCTTTTTGGCACAATCGGCAGGTGTATCCAACTGCAGGTCGATGCTATCAATGACCGGATGATTTCTCAATCCAAAAATGAATGGATATGAGTTCGTGTAGGATACTGCCGATACCTTTATTCTGTCTGCCACAAGCTCCGAAGTTGAGCCCCAAAAATCGCTAATTTCGCGCCTTAACCGACAACACATGGAACTCAATGTTCTTTCGGCCGTTTCGCCAATTGATGGGCGTTACCGTAGACACACCGAAATCCTTTCTGAATACTTCTCTGAAGCTGCGCTTATCCGCTATCGCGTGCGGGTTGAAATGGAATATTTCATTCAACTATGCGAGTTGCCATTGCCGCAACTCAAAGGCTTTGACCATTCGCTTTTCCCAACGCTGAGAAAGATCTATTCAGAGATCTCTGATGCCGATACCCAGCGCGTAAAGGAGATTGAAAAGACGACCAATCACGATGTGAAAGCGGTGGAATATCTGATCAAAGAGAAGATGGAACAGCTTGGAATTGGCGGACAGATGGAGTTCGTTCATTTCGGATTGACCAGCCAAGACATCAACAACACGGCTACTCCGTTGATGATGAAGGAGGCCACCGAGCAGGTTTACCTTCCGTTGCTGGATGAATTGATGGCGAAGCTGAATTCGTTGGCAAACGATTGGAAGGATATTCCGCTGTTGGCCAGAACGCACGGACAACCTGCTTCTCCAACCCGCATGGGAAAGGAGATCTATGTTTTTGTGGAGCGATTGGAGGCGCAGAAAAAACAATTGTTGGCTGTTCCGTTCTCGGCCAAATTCGGTGGGGCAACCGGGAATTTCAATGCGCATCAGGTAGCTTATCCAAGCATTGACTGGGTGGCTTTCGGAAACAAGTTTGTGAACGAAACGCTCGGATTGAACCGATCGCAGACGACCACGCAGATTGAACATTATGACAACATTGCCGCTTGGTGCGATGCGCTGAGAAGGATCAATACGATCATTCTTGACCTTGACCGCGACATGTGGACCTACATTTCGAACGATCTTTTTAAGCAACGCATCAAAGAAGGCGAAGTAGGTTCTTCGGCCATGCCGCATAAAGTGAACCCGATCGATTTCGAGAATTCGGAAGGAAACATTGGCTTGGCCAATGCACTTTTCGGACATCTGGCAGAGAAGCTTCCCGTATCGAGATTGCAACGCGACCTGACAGACAGTACGGTTTTACGAAACATTGGCGTGCCGCTGGGTTATACGCTGATCGCCTTCCGTTCTACGCTTCGCGGATTGGATAAGCTGCTGATCAACGAGGTGAACATCCATCAAGAATTGGAAGACCATTGGGTGGTGGTGGCAGAGGCCATTCAGACCATTCTCCGGAGAGAAGCCTATCCGAAGCCTTATGAAGCCTTGAAAGCATTCAGCCGAACGAACGCCAAATTGGACGAAAAGGCCATGCTCGCATTCATTGACAGTTTGGCCATTTCGGAAGAAGTGAAGGCGGAAATGCGCGCCATCACGCCTTTCAATTATACGGGAGTTTAGTACTCGCTGCGTTTACGCTTGCGTAACCACACTTTTTTACCTACCACAGGCTCTTCGCCAGAGTTGAGTTCGTTGTACTTATAGAGGTTTTTCAGCTTGATTCCGTATTCCTGAGATATCCACCTCATGGTTTCGCCTTCTGCTACAAAATGGTAGCTGTGTTTCGGATTCTTACTTCGCTTGGGCTGCAGATAGATCAACTCGCCCGGTTCTAAATCCGAACCGCTTGGCTTATCGTTGTATTTCAATATCTGCCACTTGCGCACTTCCAGCATGCGCTCCAAATTCTCATAGGTGTCGCCTTCCTCCACAATGACGTAGCGGATGTCATTGCGCAGATACATCTGTTTCTGATAGACCGAAACCACCGCTTCATTGGCTCCGCTGCTATTGGGTCGTTGGCGATCGGTGCCTGACTTCTCACCTTTATCTCCTTTGGTTCCACCCTTGGGAGGCGTGGTCATCTTATCGTACTTGTGCAGCTCGTTCTCCTCAATTATTTTGATGAGCAGTGCCGGATATTTGGGATTGGTGGCATAACCGGCAGCTTTCAGCCCGTGTGCCCAACCCTTGAAATCGGTCCTTTTGAGTTTGAACAGCTCAGCATAACGGTCTCGGCTACTCAGAAACTCCGAATGATCGCGATAGCTGTCGAACACCGTTTCGTAAACACGGAAACATTCGCCCTTGGCGTCATCATCCATGTGGTATTTCTTGCCTTCCCACATGCCATGGCACTTGATGCCGAAATGATTGCGGGCCTCGCGTGCAAGCGTGCTATTGCCATCGCCACTTTCTAGAATACCCTGCGCCAAGGTGATGCTGGCCGGAACACCGCTGATCAGCATTTCCTTTACCGCAACCGGAGCGTACAATTCGATGTATTCGCTGCGCGTGAGTTTGTCTGTAGGTGGTTTAATGGTACTACTCTGCGCAGCAGCTACCAGCTGCAACATGATGAACATAAAGGAGAGTATACTGCGCATTTGGCCAAAGTTAGATGCCGCCATGTGCCTAACGTCTGATCTGTGCCTATGTTTTGCACACGGCTGTGTTGATCAGACCAAGCTTCTGTGCCTCATTCCCTCCCACCCTTGCAAACCGCCTGTGTGAATGGCCAGAACCCTTGTTCCATGCGCAAAATGTCCTTTTTTGGCCAGATCATAGATCCCGAACATCATCTTGCCTGTGTAGATGGGGTCGAGCGGAATGCCTGTTCGCTCGGTAAATCCGTGGATGAAATCCAGCAGCTCAGGCTTCACCTTGGCGTAGCCACCGAAATGGTAGTCGATGATGAGTTCAAGGTTCAAGATTCCATGTTCAAGGTTTGATTCTAGAATCAATCTTTCTACATCGTCCGAAAGGAAATCGCCTCCTTTCAAGGCGGGGAAACCCAGTAGGGGCGTACGGCCGTACGCCCTTACGGGCAAACTCAGTGCAAGCCCTGCCAGCGTTGTTGCCGTTCCAGCCGCGCAACAGACAATATCGAAGGGTTCCTCTACTTCTGGCAGAATCTCGGCACAGCCGCGCACGCCCAAACCGTTTGCTCCCCCTTCGGGGATGAGAAAAAAACGGCCGAAACGTTCTTGTAGGGGCGTATGGATAATCGCCTGGTCAACATCATCTTCGGGTGTATGTCCATGCGCCCCTTCGGATGTCATTTTCCGATAATCATCACGTGAAACGAAATGCAACTGCATGCCGTGCTCGCGGGCAAACTTCAGGGTCGGATTGGTGGGGTCGTTTTCCCCACGGATAATACCGATGCTTTCCAAACCTGCCTTTTTGCATGCGAAGGCCGTGGCGGCAATATGATTGCTGTAGGCTCCTCCAAAGGTGAGCATGGTGTGATGATTCTGCTGAACAGCTTCAGACAGATTGTACTTCAGCTTGCGCCACTTGTTGCCACTGATGTGCTGGTGGATCAGATCATCGCGTTTTATCAGCAACCGGATTCCCGATTCTTTCAGAATCAAATCATTCACCTCCTGAACAGGCGAACCAGTTGGTCGGTAGCTTTTGGCATAATCGATGGCGTCCATTATGGCAAAGGAAGAATAGAAAGAAGAAAAACGGGGAAATGATAAAGGAAAAACGTCAGTTTTTGATGAAACGTGCCGAAGACAATTCACTTTCGCTTTGTAAACGAAAAAGATAAACACCTGGCGGAATTTCACTTACATCCAACACGTTCTTTCCCGAAGCCGACTTTCCTGAAAGGATGGTTCTGCCCTGAACATCCAAAATGGAGAAAGAGCCACTTTTAGTTGATTGGAAATGAAGCAGATCGGATGTTGGGTTTGGCGAAACTTTGAGTGATTGACTGACCGCATCATCAACGCCCAAATAATAATATTCGAGCAGACCTGGCATTTGCGTTTGAATACAATTGAGCATTCTGGCCTTTTGGCCTTCGGTGAAAATGTTTGCGCAACCAGGATTGGTATATGACATGTAATTCATGTGCATGTTACCATAAGGTCCATTGTCGCATGTAATGGCAGTATCGGAGCATGCAACCACAAAGGTGTCTTTCCCTATCGGTGTGTCAGCCACCAGATCAGCATCATAGCATGAATCATGAGCCGTTGGGTGCAACAAGCAGGTAAAATGACCTAATTCATGAGTAATCGTTCTCCAACCATCATTTGCAGAAAATTGCCCTGTCCGAAGAACCAACCCTGATTCTTCTTCAGGCAGACTGCCTGGCAGTGTTGCAGCACCCAGCGTTATACCACCACCCTGACTGTTGACATCAATCTGCCTTACAATCCAAATGTTGAGGTAATGCTGTGTATCCCATGCCGATTTGCCACCGGTTGAATCGTACTTCATGTGCCCGAACTCATACATTGAAGAATCTGAGTACGTATGCGTTATTCCAGTTGTAGCTTGTCCATTAGGATCAACCTGGGCCAACCGAAGCTCGATCTCTGTATCGGCCGCATCAGTTAAAAAATAATCTGGCGTCAGGCTAGTGTCGGCATTCTGTCTTCGAAGATCTTTATTCACTAGGTCAAGATTAGCTTGAACCACAGAATCTGTCAGGTTGTCATTTGGATTGTTCCAAAGCACGTGAACCACCGTTTGTAAATAGGTAACGCTGCGCTGATGATCAAAATTTGCATCGGCCAGTTCCCGTTCTATTTCCTCAATCAATTCGGGAGAACGGGTATCTATTTGTTGGGTAACGCAAACCTGAGATCTGGCTCCTAATGTGAGACCTAAAGCGATAAAAAGGAAGAGAAACTGTTTCATGGAGTGAATGTATTCAGCCCGACCGCAGGAATCAAACAAAGTTCGGCCTATAAATTACAGTTCAGAGAATACTTTGACCACAACCCTTCACCCCTATTCTTGTTTACTTTGCAAACGTGAACGAGATGGACGATTATTTCGGGCGGCCGAAGCTTGACCCAGAGGATTTCTACTATTCCAAAGAGGGCTACATCGTCTTCACGGAAAAGTATCTGCTAAAGCGTGGGTATTGCTGCAAGAACAGCTGCAAGCATTGTCCGTATGGGTTTGACAAGAAAACAGGACGGATAAAACCCCAGCCCTAACCCTCCCCAAAAGGGAGAGGAATTCGGATGGCCTAGATTTGATTCTTAACTAAATGATAGATGGATTTTAAGAGCGCAGTTTCGGAAGGAATTCCAAGTCAACTTCCAGCTAAGAACGAACGTGACCCTCAACTAAGTCACGCGCCAAAGCGGAAAGACACTCTCAGTGCAGAAGAGAAAAAACTGGCCTTGCGAAATGCCTTGCGCTACTTCCCGCAGGAATGGCATGCTGAATTGGCAAAGGAATTTTCTGAGGAGCTGAACGCTTACGGCCGCATTTACATGTACCGTTTTATGCCAGCGTATGAAATGTATGCACGGCCGATCTCTGCATATCCAGCCCGATGTCAGCAAGCTGCGGCTATCATGCTCATGATCCAGAATAACTTAGATCCGGCTGTGGCACAGCATCCGCAGGAACTCATCACTTATGGAGGAAATGGAGCTGTTTTCCAGAACTGGGCGCAGTATCGTTTGACCATGAAATACCTCTCGGAAATGACCGAAGAGCAAACCTTGGCCATGTATAGCGGCCATCCCATGGGATTATTCCCAAGCCACAAGGATGCACCGCGTGTTGTGGTAACCAACGGCATGATGATTCCGAACTACAGCAAGCCTGACGATTGGGAGAAATTCAACGCCTTGGGCGTTACCCAATACGGACAAATGACCGCGGGTTCGTATATGTACATCGGTCCGCAGGGAATTGTGCATGGAACTACTATAACCGTGCTGAATGCGGTGAGGAAACTGACCTCCCCCAACCCCTCCAAAGGAGGGGAGTGGCAGTCCGATTTAACTTTATCTAAAACATCATATCAAGGCACCCCGAATTCCCCTTCCCTTCGGGGAGGGGTCAGGGGTGGGGTTGGCCTTCCTTTATTCGTAACCTCCGGCCTTGGTGGCATGAGCGGAGCGCAGCCAAAGGCTGGAAACATTGCTGGCGTGGTTACCATTTGTGCCGAGATCAATCCAGCAGCGGCCGAAAAACGCCACTCACAAGGTTGGGTAGATGAGCTCATTCATGATGTGGATCTGTGCATTGAAACAGCATTGGTATTTCAATCAGACAAAAAAGCCAGAAGCATTGCTTTCGTTGGCAACGTGGTTGACCTATGGGAACGCTTGGCAGAACGGAACATCAAGGTTGATCTGGGTTCGGACCAAACCTCCTTGCACAACCCTTGGGCCGGTGGTTATTATCCAGTTGGATTGAGTTATAAGGAAAGCAATGCACTGATGGCGAATGAGCCAGACGCGTTCAAGAAGCGTGTGCAGGAAACACTACGCAGACAGGTTTCAGCCATCAATAAATTGGCAGAAAACGGAATGTATTTCTTCGATTATGGAAATGCTTTTCTGTTGGAGGCAGGAAGAGCTGGGGCGGATATATTTACCCCTCCCCAACCCTCCCCAAAGGGGAGGGAGTTGCGCTCCGAGCCAAGTTCAGATAAACGTGCCAGCTCCCCTCCTTTGGAGGGGTCGGGGGAGGCTTCGAATTCCCCTTCCCTTCGGGGAGGGGTCAGGGGTGGGGCTGTTGGGGAGGCCGCTTTCCGCTACTCAAGTTACGTTCAAGACATCATGGGACCAATGTGCTTCGATTACGGTTTCGGCCCCTTCCGTTGGGTGTGTGCTTCTGGCAAAGAAGAAGACCTGCAAGCCACAGATGCGATTGCAGCACAGGTCATTGAAGAAATGCTTTTAAATGCTCCTGAAGAAATTCGAGGACAACTACAGGATAATCTTCTTTGGGTTCGCGAAGCGCAGCAGAACAAGTTAGTGGTCGGGTCGCAGGCGCGCATCCTTTATGCTGATGCGGAAGGACGAACTAAGATTGCGGCTGCCTTCAACAAGGCCATCAAAGATGGGAAGATCGGACCTGTGGTTCTCGGCCGCGACCATCATGATGTTTCTGGAACAGATTCGCCATATCGCGAGACTTCAAACATTTATGATGGCTCGCAATTCACTGCCGACATGGCTGTGCAGAATTTTGTGGGCGATGCCTTTCGCGGAGCAACATGGATCAGTCTTCACAACGGTGGTGGTGTTGGTTGGGGAGAAGTGATAAACGGTGGTTTCGGAATGCTGCTGGATGGCTCAGAAGATGCCGACCGCAGGCTGAAAATGATGCTTCATTGGGACGTGAACAATGGAATCTCAAGACGAAGCTGGGCAAGGAATGAAGGCGCTGTTTTCGCCATTAAACGCGCCATGGAAGCGGAACCAAACCTGAAGGTGACTTTGCCTAACTTCGTGGACGATGCGCTGCTGGATAATCTCGATATGTAGTAAAATTGGTGCGTCATTCCGAGGGAAGTATGACCGAAGGAATCTCATGCGTTTCGCTGGAGATTGCTTCGCTCCGCTCGCAATGACTGCTCTGCTTCTGTGTATTCAAACGGATGGCTTTGGCCAGGTTGCGGAAGAAGAAACCCCGTTCAATCAGCAACTAGAGCATCGCGTGGGACTTGGCTTTGCCATCACGGGTTTCAGTTCCAACTTCACCTATTTCGTTTCGCCTCATTACTCGTTCCGCTACCATCGGCATTGGTTCGGGTTCACTCCTTTTTACGGAAGATTGGATGCCAACGCCAAGCAACAGGACGTGGGAATTGGCATCGACTATAGGCTTTATCCTTTCAAAAACCTGAACTCGACCTTGCTGTATTTCCCGATCGGTGTCCACTACAATCATAAGTGGACAGGCAAGAGCGAAAAGACAGCCATGTTCTACAAAGCTGGATTCGGGGTAGAAGCCTTGCTTGGCAAACGCTTTGCCCTATCGTTGGATGCAAATTTTGCAGTCGGTCAAACGCTTAGTTCCAAAATCCGAACAGCCGAGCGTGGCAGCGTTGGCTCGGCAAACAATCTGAACTATTATTTTCTGCCTGTTATCCGTATATCCTACCGTCTGTGAGCAACAACATCTCCAAAAAGAAGCACTTCATTCCCATCATTCCTTCGCTCAGAAAGTATCTGAAAAAGGAAGGGCGAGAAATGAAACTCGGATTGGTGTATGATGATCTTTTGGAGCATCAATTGGCCACTCCGCTGCTCGACAAGAAGGGTCAGGATACGCTTTGGGAAACCGTTTTCTACGAACCCGCAAGAACCAAGAAACTCTACCAATCGCTTACCTATATATATGTAATGCTGAAAAATGAGGGCGATTTCAGCTCTCAGGAACATTTGGATGTGGAGCGTATAGATTACTGCTCATTCGGAAATTCGAACCCGTTCCGCATCCGTATCATCAACAAATTCAACGACAATTACGATTACTTCTACATCAAAACAGCCGATGCATCGCGGGTTTATGGCTTGGAGTTGGAGCATCTTCTCTCGCCAAATCGTATCAGCTATTATGTAGATGGCAACACCTTAATTGAGGAACACATTGCCGGAATTCCGGGCGACATGTTCATCAACACCATGATGCTGACCAAACAGACCAATAAGGTGCGATTGGCCAAAGAATTTGTAAAGTTCAATGAGCGTTGTTTTGTGCGCCTATTAGGTGATATGCGCAGCTACAATTATGTGCTCGACATTACGCCCGATTTTGATGACGTGCAGTATCGCATCCGCGCCATCGATTTTGATCAGCAGTGCTACGAAGGCCGCAAGAACCTTTACCTGCCGCAGTTCTTCAAAGAGAATTTTCCGTTAGTGGAATTGGGCATGCAGCTCATCAACGAAAAAACCGTTAAGCAATATCAGGCCGAAGAACGCTCGTTGATCGCGAGAAGGCTAATTGCATCGCGTTACCGCGTGAAAGACCTGATCGATTGCATGGAAGAGGACAACATATCCACCGAGGAGAAAGTGCAACAGCTACGCGAAGATCTGGCCAAGCATCACGCTCATGAAGCCTTCCTTTCGTGCGCCAATATGGGAAGCATCCTAAAACTGCACCTCAAGCAATCTCTAGGAAAGCATATTCGGAAGGTGAGGAATCTTTAGATCAGCTAAAAAGTTTCGCTAGCCAACTTTTATTACTGGAATTAGGAACAGCAACTGCTAGCTCCAACTCGTTTGTCTTTTTTATAACGTACGGTTGAAAACACCACTCTTTCGAAACTGGTTCATTGGTCAATCTTCTAAACACTCCGGTTTTCGCAGGAAGTGTCGCGTCATACTGCCAGTCTTCACTTTCCTTTAAAAACTCCTCAAGTACCCTTACCGACCACAACTGAGTATCATCTAACAACAGGATTCCACCAACTTTAAGTTTGGAAGCATAATAGTGAAAATCGATCATTGGAGTTGGAAAACCATGTCCTCCATCGATAAGGAGAAGATCAAACTCACCCGAGCAAGCTTGATCGAACACTGCCATGTCTGAAGTCTTGAGCACAAATTCCATTTTATCCAAAGACAACCCATTTTCTGTACAATACACGCTCAAACGTTGTTTTTCCGACTCTTCTGGGTTAATGCAAACATGGGCCGTACCTTTCATTGCGAACAAAGCAGTACTGATCCCCATGCCTGTTTCCAAGGTTCTCATGCTAGGCGTGAGAATCTTATCCAAATAAAGAAATGTTTGATTTGGAAGGCCAGAGGCAGTTATTTCTCCTTCCGTCCATTCATGGACCTTAGGCGGGCATTCTAACAATTGTTCAACTGTGGTTATCATTTGGCGATTAATCCTTTGTATAAAAATCGATTTGAAAAAACCAAAAATAATCAACCTCTCAAAACAGCACCGACCTCTTGCTCAAATCGTTGTTGAAGGCGGCCCATGGTTTTGTCGATGGTCTTGTCATTCAGCGTTGCCTTTTCATCTTGAAGGATGAAGCTGAGTGCGTAGGAACGCTTGCCCTCTGGAACACCTTTCCCTTCGTACACATCAAACAGGTCCACTTCTTTGAGAAGACTTCTTTCTGTCTGATAGGCAAGTTGCTCCAACTGCGCATACTTCACGGTCTTGTCTACAAAAAGCGCAAGGTCTCTCCTCACGGAAGGATACTTCGGCAGTTCTGTTACTTCAAACTCATTTAGGGCAGAAAGTTTCAGCACACGGTTCCAATCGAAATCAGCAAAGAATACTTCTTGATCAATGTCGAAAGCTTCGAGAATATTGGAATTGACACTTCCGAAGTTGGCGAGCAATTGCCCATCCTTTGTGCGGAATTCCATACCGTAGTTGAACGTACGGGCGTCAGACAGATCCTGCAACAGCGATTTAATTCCCATTCGATTCAGAATGGACCGGACAGCCCCATGAATGTGATGGAAATTGCCATTTCCTACTGGTGAGTTCCAGCGCTCTTTCTGCCATCTTCCAGTGATAAAAAGACCAAGTGCGGCATGTTCTTCATACGGCCATTTCTCTTTGCCCGAAAGACCATAGACATTCCCGAACTCATAGAATTTGCAGTTCGGGTTCTGATGGCGAATGTTGCGCGAAAGACTTTCCAATCCACCAAACAGCAAGGTCTGGCGCATGGCGTTGAGGTCCGTGCTCAAGGGGTTCAAAATATCAACTTTCGACTTTCCTGCTTCCGCAAAATGGGTGTCCATATAGGAAGCCTTGGTGAGCGAGTTATTCATGATCTCGTTAAAGCCCTGAGCCGTTAACGCATCGGAAACAAGATTTCGCAATTGCTCCGGGCTTTTCTTATCCGAAGCAATGAGTGGCACGCGCAATTGGCCGCTTCCAACGATGCGGTCGTAGCCGTAAACACGTAGTATTTCTTCAATGACATCCGCTTCTCGCGTCACATCATTCTTGAACGAAGGCACGGAAAGCTTCAACCCGTCTTCCGTTTTCTTCTCCACATAAATTCCCAGATCATCCAAGATGGAAAGCACCGTTTCTTTCGGGATTTCCTGACCGATCAATCGGTTGATGTTGTCAAACTTCACCTCCACTTTCTGGTGCGGAATCGGAATCGGATAGATATCGGTGATGACGGATAGCTTTCCACCTGCCACTTCTTGAATGAGCAAAGCAGCGCGCTTGGCTGCCAACACAACGGTTTCAGGATCAATGCCTCTTTCAAAACGGAAAGATGCGTCTGTGCTCAATCCATGTCGTTTGGCCGTTTTCCGGATGGAAACTGGATTGAAATAGGCACTTTCCAAGAACACGTTCTTCGTGTTCTCTGTCACACCTGAATTCAAACCACCGAAAACTCCGGCAATGCACATGCCATCACTGGCGTTGCAGATCATCAGATCACCATCATTCAGCTTTCGCTCCACTTCATCCAGCGTGGTGAATTCCTCAGCCGATTTTGCTGTTCGCACAATCACCTTCTGGTCTTTGATCTTGTCTGCATCAAAGGCGTGCAGCGGCTGGCCAAGTTCATGCAATACGAAATTGGTGACATCCACTACATTATTAATAGGTCGTGAACCGATGGCTTTCAATCTATTCTGTAACCAAGCAGGCGATGGTTTTACTTCAATTCCTTGGATATAAAGTCCTACGTAACGCGGACATGCTTCCAGATCTTGAACATCAATCGTTATCGGATTTTCCTTCAGATCGGCAGAATAGCCCATCACATCCGGCCACTCCAGTTTCAAGTTTTCATGTCCTCCTTTTATCTCGCGGATAACTGCCCGTAGGTCGCGTGCTACGCCAATGTGGCTCATGGCATCAGCACGATTCGGAGTGAGGCCGATTTCCAAAACGAAATCATTCTCCACATCAAAATATTCCGAAGCTGGCGTTCCAACCTTCACATCTGCAGGCAGAACCATGATGCCATCATGACCTTGACCCAAACCAATTTCATCTTCGGCACAGATCATTCCTTCAGAAACCTGCCCTCTGATCTTCGATTTCTTAATCTCGAAGGGTTCACCTTCCGAAGGGTAAAGTTTGGCGCCAACAATTGCAACCACCACTTTCTGCCCCACTTCCACGTTCGGGGCTCCACAAACGATGTCCAACAGTTCACCCGAACCGATATTCACCTTCGTACAGTTCAAACGGTCGGCATCCGGATGCTTTTCCTTGCTCACCACCTCGCCTAGTACCAATCCTTCCAAACCTCCATTGATGGACGTAAAAGGAATGACCTTTTCCACTTCCAGACCACTGCCAGTAAGCAGTGCTGCAGCTTCGTTCACATCAAGATCAACAGGCAAGTATTGGCGAAGCCAATTGTAAGAAATGTTCATTCTAATAAGTTTGGGTCGCGAATTTAAGCTTTGTGCCGTTCTAAAAGAGAAAGACTAGGCATCGCTCAGCAGACATGTATCTTATTTGGTTGGCAAACTGATGTGGCCAGAGCTGCTATCTCGTTCTGCTCCTGTTACACTTTTCAAGACATTGATTTCGCCATGGTATTTCAAAACGCCCAGAAATGCGAAGATCAGTGCTTCTTTAAAGTCAATTATTTCAGATTCAGGAATTACAACATTTGTATTTGAAAGTGCGCTGATCCGTTCCATCAGGAACGTGTTTTTTGCACCTCCGCCCGTCACCAAAACACTTCCACCAGCAGCATGTGCATTTATAACCGAACTGATCTGCTGAGCAGCGTGTTCCACAACGGTTCTCAACTTAGTCTCTATCGATTTTTCAGAACGCTGAATGATCGGTAAAAACGCTTGTTCCAACCACTCGCGCGATAAGGAAGGTCGGTTCATCTGAGAATAAACTGGGAGTTGATTCAGATCAGCCAACAGTTGTTCATCCTCATTCCCAGATCTCGCAAGTTCTCCAGCCAGGTCGTATGGTTTTCCTAATACATTGGCTAATGGATTCAAAGCAATGTTCACTGGGCAAATATCAAAAGCGCGCCTAGTGTCGCCCATCCTGTAACTGATATTTGAAAATCCACCCAAATTCAAACACATGTCAAATTCAGAAAATAAGAGCTCATCTCCCATCGGAACCAATGGAGCGCCTTGCCCACCCAACGAAACATCCAATGTTCGGAAATCCGAAATCGTTGTGTTTCCTGTACAATTGGCAATTTCATCTCCACTTCCAATCTGCAATGTGTACCTATTTGCAGGGTCATGGAAAACCGTGTGCCCATGCGAGCAAATAAGATCTGGATCAGCCAAATGGAACTTCGTCAAAAAGGCACAAACGTGTTGGCCGATGTACTTTCCGAAAACAATATTCAGTTCTGCGAGGTCGACAGGAGCAAGAGTGTGTGCGTTCCCGAGCTTAGCGCGCCATTCAGAATCATACTCGATACATTCGGTTGCGCTGATCTTGAAACTCCAATTTCCATCGAAATTGAACTCAACGAAACACAGATCAAGCCCATCGAGTGATGTGCCCGACATGATACCAACGGCCAATGTTCTGTGCGGAGTCAAAGTGTGGTGTAACGTTAATGAATTTTAGGATGAATAAAGTACATTTGCCGCTCACCAAAGCACCATTTTAAGATGAAAATCGAGCTGAACGAGGAACACCTGATGATACAGAAAGCGGCACGCGACTTTGCCCAAACTGAGTTATTACCCGGTGTGATAGAACGCGACAGTAAAATGGAGTTCCCTTACGAACAGGTTAAAAAAATGGGCGAACTGGGTTTTCTCGGTTTGATGGTTGACCCGAAGTATGGCGGAAGTGGAATGGATACCATTTCGTACGTCCTTGCCATGGAAGAGATTTCTAAAGTGGACAATTCGGCTTCTGTTTGCATGTCGGTAAACAACTCGTTGGTGTGCTGGGGATTGGAGAAATATGGAACCGAGGAACAAAAACAGAAATACCTGGTGCCATTGGCTACTGGAGAAGTAATAGGTGCATTCGCACTTTCGGAACCAGAAGCGGGTTCAGATGCTACTTCTCAGCAGACTACGGCTATCGACATGGGTGATCATTACCTGCTGAACGGAACCAAAAACTGGATCACCAATGGTGGAAACGCTTCAACGTATTTGGTAATTGCACAGACAGATGTTGAGAAAGGCCACCGCGGCATCAATGTCTTGATTGTTGAGAAAGGCATGGAAGGTTTCACCGTTGGAGCAAAAGAAGATAAACTCGGAATCCGTTCTTCAGACACGCATTCCTTGATGTTCCAAGATGTGAAAGTTCCGAAAGAGAACAGAATAGGTGAGGATGGATTTGGGTTCAAATTCGCGATGATGACGCTTTCTGGAGGAAGAATTGGTATTGCAGCACAAGCACTTGGAATTGCAAGTGGCGCGTATGAGTTGGCGTTGGCCTATTCTAAAGAGCGTAAAGCTTTCGGAAAAACAATCAATCAACATCAGATCATCCAATTCAAATTGGCCGACATGGCCACAGAGATTGAGGCTGCTCGTTTGTTGATCTACAAATCTGCTTGGCACAAAGACCAAGGAATGAACTATGATGTTTCAAGTTCAATGGCCAAGTTATTTGCCTCGAAAGTTGCGATGGACACCACGGTTGAAGCCGTTCAGATTCATGGCGGATACGGTTATGTAAAGGAATATCACGTAGAACGTTTGATGCGTGATGCGAAGATCACTCAGATCTACGAAGGCACTTCTGAAGTTCAGAAGATCGTTATCTCCAGAGCTGTTACGAAGGATTAAGAAAGAAGCAGTTCAGCAGCTTTCTCCAATTTGTTTCCACGCGAACCTTTGATAAGTACCGTTTCATTTTCGAATGGATGGGTGCTCAACCAAACATTCAATTCTGAGACGTTCGTAAAGAAATTGAATGGAAAATCATCCTTGAACTGAAGAAATTCAGCTCCAACCAAACAAACCGTTTTCAGCTTTAGCGACAACAATCTAGAGCAGATGAATCGATGCTCTTCAGAACTTGTTGGCCCTAACTCAAGCATCTCTCCCAATATCACGGAATGGTTCGTACCATCAGAGCCAAGCAGATTGCTAATAGCCACATCCATGCTGCTCGGATTGGCATTATAGGCATCAAGAATGAACGTGTTCGAATCCCTTTTTCTGATTTCAGAACGGTTATTTGTAGGCTGATATCCAGAAATTCCTCGAGCTATTTCATCGTCCGAGAGGCCGAAAACGATTCCAGTTGCAACAGCTGCCATGATGTTTGGCAGATTATATGTGCCAGTAAGATTTGTCTTTACAACGGGCGCATCATCCAACCTTGCTGAATCTGCTTTACGTGTCCACTGTACGGAAACAAAATTTCCTTCACGCACGATTCTTGCTTGAACATCATCTGTTGGCAAAGTACCATAATAGAATGCTTTGCTTCCTTCGGCATTATCCATCAATGGCTTGTCGCAACTATGCACTAGAAGTTTTCCACCGTACTTTCGAATGTGATCAAACAACTCTGTTTTCGTTTTAAGCACACCTTCCAGTCCACCCATTGTCTCCAAATGTGCTTTGCCAATGTTTGTTATCAGCGCATAATTAGGGTCAGCAATATCACACAGCTCCTTAATATCTCCCTGCTTGCTAGCTCCCATTTCAATAATGGCAATCTCATGGTCTGCATTCAACTGGAACAAGGTCAGCGGAACGCCTATCTGATTATTGAAGTTGCCTGTTGTTGCCAGCACGCTGAACTTCTGACTAAGCACGGCATTCATCAGTTCCTTTGTGGTCGTTTTTCCATTGGAACCAGTAATTCCAATTATCGGAATATCAAATTGATGCCTATGATAACTTGCCAGATCTTGTAGTGTCTTCAAGCCATCTACAACTTTAATAAGGCCTTTTGTTTCTGCTAAGGAAGCATCGTCTGCTATGGAATATGCCGCTCCTTTTTCAAGCGCTTCCAACGCAAATGAGTTTCCGTCAAACGTTTCGCCTTTAAGTGAAACGTAAATGCAATCTTTTGTGATCTTCCGGCTATCCGTGCAAATTACAGGATGCATTTGAAAAAGCATGTAGAGTTCAGAGATTTCCATTGGCGAAAAATAAAAAACCCCAAGCCAAAAAGGCTTGGGGTTTCAAATCAGTTATAAGATTTATTAATCCATCGTTTGTGTTCCCACGCGGGTCATCGCACATCGGAAACCAATATCATCTGTAGATTGCTCAGCATCCAAGAATCTTCTTGTGCCAGGAACTAGGAAGTAAGCACGGTCTTTCCAAGAACCTCCCTTGTAAACGTGAGCTTCATCGTTGATCAAAGATGTAGCGCCCCATTCGTACATTCTCTTCTTGGCCTTATCTCCTCCAGTATTATATTCATCATTGCTGTAGAAAATGGATGAAGAATAATCTCCATCCAAGAAGTTGATGTTGTCGGCTTTCTTGTAATTCCTACGCTGAGTATTTTCTTCCTCCGTTACATCTCTCCAGATAATTTTACCCAAGCTGTCTTTCTCGGCAATTTCACCTTCTTCTTCTCTTAGCTGAGTTTTGAAAACGTTACCTCTGAATGCTCGGAAATCATCATCATCCTCCATGCTCAATGGACGATAAACGTCTTTCACCCACTCATTCACGTTACCAGCCATGCAATAAAGACCGTAATCGTTTGGCCAGTACGAAGAAACATCTGTTGGAATATCGGCACGGTCATTCAAATAACCTGCAGCACCCATGTTATCTCCTTTACCTCGCTTAAAGTTGGCCATCATTTCACCTTTGAATTGATCATCGGCATTCCTCATGTAAGCACCATTCCAAGGGTACAGTCTTCTTTCAGTAACACGCTCAAAAACCGTGTTTCCAATCAATCCCAGTGCCGCGAATTCCCACTCCGCTTCTGTTGGGAGTCGGTAGCGTGGCAACAGAATTCCATCCTCAATTCTCACTTTACGCGTATCCTTATTCGGGTCAAGGTCAATCAGATCTGAACGAACCAATCCTTCATACTGTCCTGCCAAATAAGCATCAGTATTGAAGTTATCTTCATCAACCTGATTTGGATTTGTTCTAAGTATACCTTCTCTTACAAGAATCATTTCGTTAACCCTATCAGTTCTCCAAGCACAGTAATCCGTTGCTTGCAACCAGTTAACGCCAACTACTGGATAATAATTGTAGGCCGGATGGCGCAGGTACAATTCCACATACGGTTCGTTAAAGCCCAATTTACTTCTCCACACCAAGGTATCTGGAAGCGCTTTTCTGTAAACCTCTGGGTAACTCGCGTAAAAAACGCGTGTTATCCAGTACAGATATTCGCGATAATCAACATTGGTTACTTCGGTCTCATCCATGTAAAATGATGACACGGTAGCTCTTCTAGGAATGTTATCCCAGTCATGACGAACGTCTTGCTCAACACGACCCATGGTAAATGTACCACCTTCAACAAAAACCAATCCTGGGCCTGTTTCCTGACCTTCCCACGGAGTTACTTCAAAACCACCATTTTTAGGGTCATTATTATTCCAACCTGTTGTATTTGACCTATCCTTTTGGCAGGAAACCAAACCAAACGTGGCAACCAAGAACAGACTGAATATTTTTATGATATTGATGCTTGTGGACTTCATGACTATGTTGTTTCTAAACATGCGTTGAACGGAAAAACGACTCAATTGTTACGATATTGTATCAGAACGATGGACAATCGATGGCTCTGAACTTTTTCTTAGGCTTTCTACATCCGAATTGGAGACCCAACGAGAACTCGTGAGAACCAGCAGTATTATTGGTCAGAGAAGAGATGGTAACGTCATAACTATATCCGAATTTGAATGCTCCTTGCTGAAAGCCAATAAGGACGATGAATGCATCCGGATTATTGAAACTCTGACGGAACCATAGACCACCTACGATAAATCCTTTTGACAAGTAAAAACCGTAATTCAACTGCTGAAAATCTTGTTGGTGTTGGTAAAGGATATTTGGAGAAAGGTTCCATTTCTTATCCTGCTCTCTTCTGTTCCCGAAGTAAATGTTAACTCCAGCATGTCCGGTGAATTTCACTGGTAGCTTACTGAAACCAGCAAAACCTTCATCAGGTTGAGTCATATGATGCGCTGCGAATCCAACGTAAAACTTTTCAGTGTAACCGATGATTCCAGCAGAGAAATCAGCGAAGATTCTACTAGTATTAGGTTTAACTTCATTAGTTGGATAAACGAACCCATATCTAGGATCAATCATATCTCCAAAGGTCAGTTTATTCCAGTCAATACTTCTTTGTACAACAGTCGCTTGCGCGCCAATTCTCAAAGAGAATTTTCTGGTAACATTCATTCGGTAAGCATAAATAAGGCTTCCCTCGAAACTATTCAACGTTCCTTCTCCAGCCCTGTCTGCCATAAAATATCCGCCCAAGCCTCCATGAAGAGCATTAACATCCATATCAAAGGACGCAGCATAGGTAACGAACGTACCAGAAATGGCTGGCCACTGATTTCGATAGTTCATCACAACCCTCGGACACCTCTTCGAACCAGCAAACGCAGGGTTCAAATAGAGTGGATTAGCATAGAATTGAGTGAACTGCGGATCCTGAGCAAATGCTTCATTGGCCGTCCAAGTCCCCACAAATACCAACACAAAGGCAACGAAAAACCGCTTCAGCATTCTGGCTTTTTGAAATTTAAAGGACAATAATACGAATTAATTTAGTTTGGAATCTTGGCAACAAAGTAGAATAAAATGATTGTTTTTGTACAATATTTCGGAACACTAGTCGTTATGCGGCTGTTTCCTGATTCGAACGGGTCAAATTTAAGTTGAAACGAAACACAACCGACAGATATTATACCGTAAAATTAATTGTACTACAATTGCCTTTGAAAAATCGTTTTTCGACCAATGAATAGCTTCTTAAAATTTTCCCTCAGCATTTTTTTTGTCATTCTCGTTGTCAGTGACGTAAATGCGCAGCAAAATTCATCCCTAATAACCAAGGTCCAGCGCCTAAATGGTCTTGACCCCGTCAATTGGAAAGCTCCAATCAAGGAAGTGACCTTTGATGGTTCCGAAAAGACCCATCTCTTTTTTGAAGGTGCAGTCTATTTGAACGAAAGTTCGCTTCCGTCTTACATCAGAAATATTCGCACATCATCAGGAAATTCACTTCAGGCAAGTTTTGCAGACATACAATTTGAGCCTCTTACCTTAAGTGAAAGAGAAGCAATTCAAGGAATTGCTATTGAATCTTCAGTACGCATCGAAGTTGATAATTACACGGAACGGAAACAGAATTACACACGAGTTTCGTTCGTTCCGATCAGAAAAAACCCAACATCAGGTCAACTGGAAAAAGTAGTTGGCTTCAGATTGCAAACACAATCAATTCCAATCTCTGAAACCAAAGCCGCTGCTGCTACCGGATTTGCTACCAGTTCTGTACTTGCATCTGGCAATTGGTATAAAGTTGCCGTTACGCAAGACGGAATGTTTCGACTAACGTACAGCGACCTCCAGAATTTAGGATTAGACGTGGCATCGATAGACCCTAGACGAATCAATATATATGGTAATGGTGGCGGAATGCTGCCAGAAGCAAATAATGCTTTTAGACATGACGACCTTGAGCAGAATGCGATTGAAGTAGTCGGAGAAGCGGATGGAAGTTTTGACCAAGGCGATTACATCATATTCTACGCAAAAGGGCCTAATAGCTGGATCCAAGACAGTTCGAGTTGTGGCTTATTTCGCCATCAATTGAACCTATATAGTGATAAAGCCTACTATTTCCTCACGATTGATCGCGGAATGGGAAGAAGGGTTGCGACCGAGAACGATCCTGCATCGTCATCTACGCATACAGTTACATCATTTGTTGACTATCAATTTCATGAATCGGACCAGGTAAACTTGGTGAAGTCAGGACGACAGTGGTTTGGAGAAGAATTCGATATTCAAACTTCCTATGGTTTCGACTTTGGTTTTTCAAACGTCAGATCATCTGAGCCAGCATACGTTGCTGTCAATTTCTTAGGCAAATATTCGTCCGCGACTTCCTATTCTGTCAAGGTGAATGGAACATCAGTGGTCAGCTCCCTAACAATCAACGGAACTTCTGGAGCTTACGCACCACAGGCGGTTGCCAAGAGTTCTTGCACGGAAGTTCAACTTTCGTCTGGCAATACCAATGTGACAGTAACTTATAATAAGAGTGGAATTCCCAGTGCTGTGGGTTGGCTCGATTATATTGAGGTCATTTTAAAACGGAATCTTTCAATGTCGGGAGGACAAATGGCATTCCGAGACCTAGAATCTGTCGGACTTGGAAATGTTGGAGAATTCCAGATTGCAAATGCGAATGGGTCTTTACGAATTTGGGAAACTACTGACCCTACGAATGTGATCCAGCGCAATCTCACACTATCTGGTTCAACGGGTCGATTTAAAATAGAGACTGATTCGTTGCGCCAATTCATGGCCTTTAATGGTAGCAGCTACTATACTCCAGAACTTATCGGACAAGTGGACAACCAAAATCTCCATGGGCTTTCACAAAAAAACATGGTTATCGTTGCTCATCCAAACTTCATGAGCGAAGCCGAACGTTTGGCCAATTTCCATGAACAAAATCAGACAAATGCTCTTTCGGTTCATATCGTAACGCCACAGCAGATATATAATGAGTTCTCTTCGGGTGCACAGGATGTATCTGCTATTCGTGACTTTGTGCGCATGTTCTATCAGCGAAGCACAGGTTGGCAAGATATGCCGCGCTATCTCCTGCTTTTTGGAGATGCTTCTTACGACTACAAAGACCGCTTGCCAGACAACACCAATTACGTTCCAACTTACGAGTCGGTTGAATCTTTAACACCAACAACAAGTTATGCCTCTGACGACTTCTACGGACTTTTAGATCCTCAGGAAGGAAATTGGACCACATCTTCGAACGCTGCTTTGGATATTGGAATAGGAAGATTCGTAGCAAGAACATTGGATGACGCCCGTGTATTCGTAGATAAGATCTATCGATACGAGGAATTGAACATCGCAAGTCTTGTCACTACAGAAGCGTGTAGCACAGGTGTTTCAACAACCACGTCACCAGATTGGCGAAACAGGATCTGTTTTGTTGCAGATGACGAAGACAATAACATGCACCTCAATCAGGCAGATCAGTTAGCCACGATGGTTGACACGATGTATCCAGAGTACAACATCAGCAAGATTTATTTGGACTCCTACATTCAAGAGTCTACACCTGGCGGACAACGTTATCCAGAAGTGACAATTGACATCAACAATACGGTACAGCGTGGCTCACTCATAATAAATTACACAGGGCACGGTGGAGAATTGGGTTGGGCGCATGAGCGTGTTCTTGGCGTGACAGATATAGATAGCTGGACCAACCTATCTGACCTTGCCGTTTTCGTTACTGCAACTTGCGAATTTACACGGTATGACGACCCGAGTCGGATTTCTGCTGGAGAGCTGGTTCACCTGAATCCGAACGGAGGCGGGATTGCGCTCTTTACAACTTCAAGATTGGTTTATTCTGCTCCTAACTTCACCTTGAACAAAAACTTCTACCTCAACTTGCTGGTTGAGCAACCTTGGGGGCCGCCAACAATGGGAGACGTTATTCGGATGACCAAAGTGGCAAGTGGCGGTTCTGTGAATAATCGGAATTTCAGTCTGATAGGAGATCCAGCACAACGTTTGGCTTTCCCGCTTCATGATGTGGAAACACTCACCATCAATTCTGAAAATGTAAATTCTCTCACCGACACAATAAATGCCTTAGAACTCGTTACGGTAACCGGTAGAATGAAGAACAGGAACGGTCAATTAATGCCAGATTTTACTGGAACAGTATATCCAACTGTATTTGATAAGAATACCGTGGTAAGCACATTGGCCAACGACCCAGGATCTTCCGTAACGCAATTCAGTGTTCAGAAGAACCTTATATATAAGGGTAAGGCCAGCGTGATCGATGGCAATTTCTCGTTCTCTTTTGTTGTACCTAAAGACATTGCTTACAATTACGGCAAAGGCAGGATAAGCTATTACGCGGAAGGAGATGGCACGAATGCCAACGGCTACTTTGAAGAGTTCATTATTGGAGGCTCGAACAATCAAGCAGCAGCTGACGAAACAGGTCCTTCTGTTCGATTGTATATGAATGACGAGAATTTCGCCTATGGAGGGACAACAGACGAAAACCCATCGATGTTTGCCATTGTGGCTGACAGCAATGGGGTAAATACAGTGGGTAATGGAATTGGGCATGACATCACTGCCGTGCTAGACGACAACACGAATAACACTATCAATCTCAACGATTTCTATCAAGCGGACCTGAACAGTTATCAAAGCGGGAAAGTGGTGTATCCGTTCAGCAAACTGAGTGAAGGAACACACAATCTCAAACTCAAAATATGGGATGTTTACAACAACAGTTCTGAAGCGTACACGGAATTTGTTGTGGCAGAATCTGCTCAATTAGCGCTGCAGCATGTGCTCAACTATCCAAATCCGTTTACAACAAGAACATCCTTCATGTTTGAACATAATCAACCTTGCAACAGTTTAGATGTGCAGGTTCAGGTATTCACAGTATCAGGCAAGTTGGTGAAAACGATAAATGAAACTGTTCTGACCGCTGGATTTAGAAACGACCCAATAGAATGGGACGGATTGGATGATTACGGACAGAAAATTGGACGAGGAGTTTACCTCTATAACTTAAAGGTGAAAACACCTGACGGACAGACTGCCGAACAGATAGAACGACTGGTCATTCTCAATTGATAGTAAAAACCGCAACATGGCTATATTTGCAGCCCTCAAAAAAGAAATGATGTTCAATTTCAGGCATTTTTCAGCCATCTTAGTACTAGTGTTATTGTCTCTGGCCTTGAATGCTCAGAACATTCAGACAAAAGATGGTGGTGATGGTTCATTACAGCTTAATACCATAACCACAGCTGTTCCCTTTCTTATGATTACGCCAGATGCACGCGCTGGTGGCATGGGAGATGTGGGTGTCGCTACCGATCCTGATGGAGCTTCCATTCACTGGAACCCGGCCAAGATGGCCTACATTCAGAGTAAGATGGGATTTGCCGTGTCTTACACTCCATGGTTGCGAGCATTGGTTCCAGATATCAACCTGGCTTACATCTCAGGTTATGGTAAAATCGGAAAAAAAGGAATGCAGACGCTTTCAGGCTCATTGCGCTACTTCTCGCTTGGAAGCATCACATTTACAGATAATCAAGGCCAAACGATAGGAACCTTCAATCCGAATGAATTTGCAATTGACCTTAGTTATGCACGAAAACTTTCGAAAGAATTCTCTGGTGGTATCGCTCTGCGTTATGTATACTCAAATCTTACGGGAGGACTTAACGTTGGTGGAGCGAACACAAAACCCGGCCAAGCTGCTGCGGCCGATGTTTCTTTCTATTACCAGACAGACCGAGTGGAAATCGGCAAAAAGAAAACCTTGATTTCCGCTGGTTTGAACATCTCGAACATCGGTTCAAAGATGTCTTATACTCAGACTAATCAAGAAGATTTCCTTCCGATCAATATGAGGTTAGGTGTTGGTTTCAAATATTTCATCGATGACAGGAACAGTATTGCTGCCTACTTCGATGTCAACAAATTGATGGTACCGACTCCTCCGAAATACGATACCGATCCATACATAGACAATTCCTTGCCCCCTGGAGACACGTTAGGCGCCATTGGAAATCCTGCAAATGCCAATCCTAACTACGGAACAATCATTGCGGGAAAAGACCCGAACAGAAGTGTTCCAAACGGAATGTTCACATCGTTTGGCGATGCACCAGGAGGTAGCGCAGAAGAACTACGAGAGGTTAATTACTCAGTAGGAATTGAGTATTGGTACAATAAGCTTTTTGCTGTTAGAGCTGGTTATTTCCATGAAAATTGGACAAAAGGTAATCGCCAATTTTTCACTGTTGGAGCAGGAATCCGTTACAATGTATTCGGGCTGGATTTTGCTTATCTGATTCCAACGAAGCAGCAGAATCCACTTCAAAATACACTTCGATTTACGCTCACTTTCGATTTCGAGGCTTTCAAAAAGCAGAATAAAGAGAGTAAAGAAAGTAAACCAGAAGATTGATGCAGATCCGAGTCGGATTCGGATATGATGTGCACCAATTAGCTCAAGGCGAAGAACTTTGGCTGGGAGGCAAACTGATTCCTTCTGAACTTGGGGCTGTTGGTCATTCCGATGCAGATGTTCTCATTCATGTGATCTGTGATGCGCTGCTCGGTGCGGCAAACCTTAGAGACATCGGCTTTCATTTTCCAGATACTTCTGCCGATTTCAAAGGAATAGACAGCAAGATCCTTCTTAAAGATGTGGTGAAATTGCTGGAAGAAAAAGGTTATTCCATTGGAAATGTGGACAGTACAGTGGCTCTTGAAAAACCAAAAGTCAATCCACATATTGACGATATGAAAGCGATTCTTGCGAAGATTTTGAAGGTTGACGAAGATGCCGTTTCAATAAAAGCGACCACGTCAGAAAAAATCGGCTTCGTAGGACGACAAGAAGGAGTTGCTGCTTTCGCAACAGTTCTCATTCAGAAAAACTAATCTCCAATTTGTAATGGGCGAGTTTTCACTTACGATAAAAGGACTTTCTGTTTCGCGGTCAGAACTTGCCATTCCAGACTTGCAATTGCTGGAAAAGGCGGAAGATGTTTCCAAGAATGCTTACGCGCCTTATTCTCAGTTTTTTGTGGGAGCTGCCCTTAGGTTAGATAACGGAACAATTGTTCTTGGCACCAATCAGGAGAATGTTGCTTACCCATCTGGCCTATGTGCTGAACGCGTTGCACTTTTCTCTGCATCTACCAATCACCCCAATATTCCTGTCGCTGCCATGGCCATCACAGTAAACACTGCGAAAAGTGTCATTACAGTACCGCTTTCTCCTTGCGGAAATTGTCGTCAGGTTATTATGGAATATCAACATAAACAGAACCAGCCAATCCGACTTATTCTTGGCGGACAAGGCGACACGGTGTGGATTTTTGAAGATTCAGCTGCACTTCTTCCGTTCGGGTTCGAGGCTGATTATCTCAAGAATTCCTGAACAAGCATTACATCTTGCTGTTTCAGATTGGAATGTAGGCAAAGCCCGCTTACCTTTAACTCCGACTTCTATTTTTGCACAAAACCAAGGTCATGGCCAAAAAGAAATTTGGAAAAGAAACTTATCTGAACTGGTACGAAGAAATGCTGCTTTGGCGCAAGTTCGAGGAGAAAGCAGGTCAGCTATACATTCAGCAGAAAATCCGTGGATTCTGTCACTTGTATATTGGTCAAGAAGCGGTGTTAGCCGGAAGTGTGGAAGCGACCGAAGAAGGCGATAAGTTTATCACTGCGTATCGCGATCACGTACATCCAATTGCTCTGGGCGTGCCGGCCAAGAACATCATGGCCGAACTTTTCGGCAAGAAAACCGGCATCGTAAAAGGCAAAGGTGGATCGATGCACATGTTCTCAAAAGAGAAGCATTTCTTTGGCGGTCATGGTATTGTTGGTGGTCAGATTCCATTGGGAGCTGGAATTGCTTTTGCTGATAAATACCGTGGTGAAAAGCACGTAACACTTACTTACATGGGCGATGGTGCCGTGCGTCAAGGTGCGTTCCACGAAGCCTTGAACATGGCAATGACCTGGAAACTTCCGGTCATTTTCATTATTGAAAACAACAATTACGCAATGGGAACCTCCGTAGAACGGACTTCGAACGTAAGCGACCTTTACAAATTGGGCCATGCCTACGAAATGCCCAGCGAAGCCGTGGATGGAATGAGCGTTGAAGCGGTTTACGAAGCGGTAAAAAAAGCTGCCGACCGTGCTCGTAAGGGCGATGGACCTACATTGCTAGAGATGAAAACCTATCGGTATAAAGGTCATTCGATGTCTGATCCGGCCAAGTATAGAACCAAAGAAGAGGTTGAGAATTACAAGAAACAAGATCCGATTCAGCAAGTTCTGGATGTGATTATCAAAAACAAATTTGCATCAGACGAAGAGTTGGAAGCAATCAATGAACGTGTGAAAGACGAAGTGGAAGAATGCGTAAAATTCAGTGAAGAATCTGCATTTCCGGAAGCATCAGAGTTGTACGAGGATGTTTATACGCAGGCAGATTATCCGTTCATTAGAGAGTAATTAAGTCGTAAGGCATAAGTGATAAGTAGTAAGAAATGGCCATCCAGAAGTTCGAGGACATTATTGCTTGGCAAAAAGCACAGGATTTAGCTGTTGATGTCTATGAAACCTTTCGAGACATTAAGGATTTCAGTTTTAGAGACCAGATTTGTCGTGCGGCAGTTTCAATATCCAATAATGTTGCTGAAGGCTTTGATAGAAGTTCAGATGCAGACTTCTCGCGCTTTCTGTACTTTTCAATCGCTTCATGCAGTGAAGTTCGGTCGATGACCTACTTAGCAGAAAAACTTGGATACATATCTGAAGAAAAACAAACACAGCTACTAAAACAATCTCAAGAAATATCGAAAATCCTTCGAGGATTGATAAAATCGATCAATAAGCATTAATGTCAATAATCATGACAAAATTGAATTCAACGTTGCGTTTTATGGCTTACGCCTTATTCCTTAAACCTAACGACTAAAAAATGGCAGAAGTGATAAGAATGCCCAAATTGAGCGACACCATGACTGAAGGCGTGGTGGCTGAATGGCATAAGAAAGTAGGCGATCAGGTTTCTTCGGGCGAGTTATTGGCCGAGATTGAATCGGACAAAGCCACAATGGAGTTCGAATCGTTCTTTGATGGTGTGCTTCTGTACATAGGGGTTCAAAAAGGAAAAGCGGCTGTGGTCGATTCCATCTTAGCCATTTTGGGCGAGAAGGGAGAAGATATTTCGGAGTTACTCAATACAGAATCGAAACCAAAACCCGCAGCTGAGGATAAAAAAGAGGAAAAGAAAAGCGAAGAGCCGAAACAGCTGACAGAGGAGAAACCTCAGCAAAAAGCAGCACCAATCGCTGCTCAAAAACCTTCCACAGTTACTCAATTCTCTTCGAACGGACGTGTAATTGCATCGCCATTGGCCAAAAGGCTAGCTACAGACAAGGGAATTGACATCAATTTAGTACCAGGTTCTGGAGATGGCGGAAGAGTTGTCAGGAGAGATATTGAAGCCTTTCAACTTCACGGTCCTTCTGCTGTCAATGCTGTCGAAAGCTTTCATGATGAAGAAGTTTCGCAGATGCGAAAAACCATTGCGCGAAGATTGGCTGAGAGTAAGTTCACTGCTCCGCATTTCTACTTGACAATGAAAATTGATATGGACTCGATGATGGATGCCCGCGATTCCATTAATAGCGTTTCCAAAGTCAAAATTTCATTTAACGACCTCGTCATCAAGGCATGTGCAGTGGCACTGAAACAACATCCTCAGGTGAATGCTGCTTGGATGGGTGATTACATCCGTTATAATCAACACGTTCATATTGGGGTTGCGGTTGCAATTCCAGATGGATTACTTGTTCCAGTGGTGCGATTTGCTGATACAAAACGACTTAGCGAAATCTCCAGTGAAGTGAAGGATTTTGTGCTTCGCGCCAACGATAAGAAACTTCAGCCTGCCGATTGGCAAGGAAATACCTTCACCGTTTCCAATCTTGGTATGTTCGGAATTGACGAGTTCACAGCCATCATCAATCCACCAGATAGTTGCATCATGGCAGTTGGCGGCATCGAAGAAGTTCCTGTGGTCAAAAACGGCCAAATCGTTCCAGGGAATGTGATGAAAGTGACACTTTCGTGCGATCATCGAGTAGTTGATGGTGCTTCTGGTGCCAAATTCCTGCAAGCCTTCAAAAAATTGATGGAAAATCCGGTGTTGCTGCTGGGTTCATATTCGATTTAAATACGTTGATCTACGGATGATTGTTGATGTTTTAGTGCATTGATTTGTGTGCTAAACTCAATCGACATGAAGCATTATTCTCTGATTCTAATCGCCCTAGCTGCTTTTTCATTAACCAGCTGTACAAAAGACTTTGAAGACGCGAAGTACCGCTGCAAAATGAACGGTGAAGATTTCGTACCTGAAGATGGTCTGATCGATTTCAGTTACACCGAGCAAAGTGGCGATGACAGGGTTCGAATTCGCGGTACGCGATTGGCCACAAGCAAACTCAGTGGCGATCCATATGGAGAATTAGAAATAAAATTCTCTGTGGATACAGCCAATATCGGCACAGTTGAACTCGGGTATGATGCAGTATACTATGGCAATAATGAGTGGGACAAAGCATTCAGAAGCACAGCAGCACACCCTGGAACGGTTACAGTTACCAGCTTAGACCTTATCAACAAGCGTATTACCTGCAATTTTGAAGTTACTATCTATGCTGACGACAGCTCCTCTTTGACACTTACTGAAGGATTCTTCGATCAAAGTTGGTGATTGGATCATCGATCTGGTTCTGAAAAAGAATCTGCATGTGTTCGATTTAAGAACAAATGACCACTGCATGAGGAAGTTTGGCTTTCGGTTGTTCCTAGCAGCAATCGGATTGATTACGTGTCTAAGTTCTTGCAAAAAGAGTCATTTCGAGAACGCAGCTTTTCATTGTAAGATCAACGGAACGGCCTATTGGCTTGATCAAGAGCAAATTGCGGTTTCGGTTACTGGAAATCAAAACATCTATATCAAGGTCTCAGCCCTCAATACATCTTCAGGTAAAAGCGACCAACAGATCATTTTGGATTTTCAGGGTAATTCAGGAGAAATTACTCCGCTCAACTCGTCCAATACATTTCAGTGGTTCAACAATGCATCGGAGTTTCGTTCTATTTCAACTGATGCAGGTATTCTTCGTATCGAACAGCTGGACACAATTGAACATCGAATTTCCGGAACGTTCAATCTCACAGCATACGGACGAGAAACAAACTCTACTGCAACTATCTCTGACGGCTCTTTCAACCTTCAATGGTAGTTAAGAGAATTTAGATCAAATTGGCATTTGGCTGTAGCCAAAGGCGCTACTTTCGACACACGCTTTCGGGACCACGGTTCTGGCGGTGTATTTTCATTTGGTTTGGCTGCGGCTCTGCGAAAGTGGGGCCGCAGTATTTTTTAGGTGTTTGCTTTCAGGTCACTTAGCGTATGCCCTTACTTTTAAGCCGTGAAACCATTTCTCGAAACATCCATCGAATTTCTAGCTGGCGTTGGTTCAGAGCGCGCAAAATTGCTACGGGAAGAATTTCACATCAAAACCTATGGCGATCTGCTTCAGCATTTCCCATTCCGTTATGTCGATAAAACCCAGTTTCATCAGATAAATACCATAGAAAGCGATGAAACGGACATTCAGCTCCGTGGAAGAATCACTTCCGTTAGGCTTGTCGGGCAGGGTCGTGCCATGCGATTGGTGGCTGAATTCACCGATGGTACGGGCGCGATTGAGCTGGTTTGGTTCAAAGGCATAAAATGGGTGCAGCCAAACCTTAAACAAGGAGTTGATTACGTGGTTTTCGGAAAACCTAGCAATTTCAAGGGTAAGTACAATGTGGTTCATCCGGAGTTGGAAACGGTGGAATCACAGCAGAAAAAAGTGGCCACCGCGTTACAACCTGTTTACCCATCTACAGAAAAGGCGAAAGCCAAAAATCTCGATAGCAAAGGATTGTCGAGGTTGCTCAACACATTGGTGCCGCTACTGAAAGGCCAAGGTCACATTGCCGAAATGTATGGAGCAGAATTCCGCCAGCAACAGCATCTCATTCCGCGCGAAGAAGCATTTATAAATGTCCATTTCCCGAAGGATAATGACACGCTACGCAAGGCACTTTTTCGATTAAAATTTGATGAACTGTTCTTCATTCAACTTCGATTACTGAAGCTGAAACTCATCAATCAGAATAAATTCCAAGGAGCGGTTTTCAGCGAAGTAGGCGAAATGGTCAATCGGTTCTATGCCGAATGTCTGCCGTTTGATCTAACTGATGCACAGAAACGCGTGATCAGAGAAATTCGCCACGACCTTGGTTCTGGCAAACAGATGAGTCGATTGCTACAAGGAGATGTTGGAAGTGGAAAAACCATTGTGGCCTTAATGTCGATGCTATTGGCGGTTGACAACGGATATCAGGCTGCGCTGATGGCGCCAACTGAAATATTGGCCGAACAGCATTTCGCTACCATTTCGGCTTTCCTGAAAAAGCTGAATCTGCGGATTGCCTTGCTTACTGGTTCTACCAAAACAGCAGAACGAAGAATTCTTCACGAACAGCTCAAAACGGGAGAAATCCATGTGCTGATAGGAACACATGCCTTGATTGAAGATGTGGTTCAATTCCAAAAGCTAGGTCTTGTAATTGTAGATGAGCAGCACCGTTTCGGTGTTCAGCAACGGGCAAAATTGTGGCTGAAAGGAAGTAATGGCGAAGTCCCGCACATGCTTATCATGACGGCTACGCCTATTCCGCGCACCTTGGCCATGACCGTTTATGGTGATCTGGACACTTCCGTCATCGATCAACTCCCGCCTGGCCGAAAACCCATTAAAACCTTACACCGGTTTGATTCTTCGCGGCAGAAGATCTTCGATTTCATGCGTCAGGAAATTGCCCTCGGAAGACAGATCTACGTGGTTTATCCGCTGATCAGCGAAAGCGAAAAACTGGATTTTAAACACTTGGAGGACGGCTACGAAAGCATTGTCCGCGATTTTCCACAACCACAATATCAGGTCAGTATTCTGCACGGAAAAATGAAAGCCGACCAGAAGGAATTTGAAATGCAACGTTTTAAAGAAGGTAAAACGCATATCATGGTTTCCACCACGGTGATTGAGGTTGGTGTGGATGTTCCGAATGCATCCGTAATGGTGATTGAGAGTGCCGAGCGCTTTGGGTTATCGCAGTTGCATCAGCTTCGTGGTAGAGTTGGCCGAGGTGCCGAACAGAGTTATTGCATCCTGATGACAGGTTATGCATTAGGACAGGAAGCACGAACACGAATGGAAACCATGGTTAGAACAAACGATGGTTTTGAGATTGCGGAAGTTGACATGAAACTTCGTGGCCCGGGCGATATTCAGGGCACACAGCAAAGCGGACAGCCTGTGTTCAGAATTTCGAATTTGAGCAAAGACGGACAAATACTACAAGCGGCCAGAACAGCGGCCATTGATCTGCTGACAGACGACCCAAAACTGGAAAAGCGCGAAAATGCGTTGACCAAACATTATCTGGTTCAGGAGATGAAAGACAAGCCGAATTGGGCGCGGGTGTCCTAGACGTTCACTGCCGCCCTTCTCAATCGGTCGTTGATTGCTCTTCCCAATCCGATCTCCGGAAGCGGTTCTGCTAGAATCAGGTCTACAGGAAACTTATCGAACTGCCGCATGAAGGCAAAAAGATTAACGGCCGCTTCGTGCAGGTCGCTATTAGGCGAAAGCAGCAGCTGCCGATCTGGTGGTAGAAACTCCAATCGGGTTTTGAATCCTAAGAAGCCAATGCGTTTCCCTTCAAATTGAGTGAACATTTGATCAGGATTTCCGAAGTAAAGCGGCTTTCCGGGTGCATAATGGCTTTTGAGCATGCCTGGTGCTTTCGGGTCGGACGATTGATTGAGCGCCACTTCTACTGGACCGATTGATTCTTCAATGACATCAATACTCAATCCGCCCAAGCGATAAACTATTGGTTTTCCCTCTTCAAAACCAATGATGGTGCTCTCCAGACCAACAGTGGTTGGACCGCCATCCAAGATGTACTCGATCTTGTCGCCCAATTGATCGTTCACGTGTTGTGCTGTGGTCGGACTCACATATCCAAAAGGATTGGCACTTGGTGCCGCCAATGGGAAATTGAGCATTTCCAACAATTGTTTGGTCATTGGATGCATGGGCACGCGAACTGCCACGTTATCTAAACCTGAGGTCACAAGATCTGGAATGATCGGCTTTTTGGGCAAGACCAATGTGAGCGGACCGGGCCAAAATTCGTTCATGAGCCTTTCGGCTAGTGGTGGAATTTCGGACACGTGCTCTTTTACCCATCTCATTCCTGAACTGTGCACAATAAGCGGATCGAAATGTGGTCTGTCTTTGGTGTCGAAAATGCTAAGAACAGCTTGTTCGTTAAACGCATTTCCAGCCAGGCCATAAACGGTTTCGGTAGGAATGGCAACGAGCTTTCCGCTTCGTAGAAGCTGAGCTGCTTTGTGTATGTCGGTTCCTATTTCGGCCATAACGCAAATGTAAAGGCTAGGGAAGTGTTATGATCAACTTTTCGATGAGCGTAGGTGTTACGCATCTGAGGCTTTTAAACCAACTGCTGAAAATCGGTTTTGAGGGTGGCGAGAAGTTCTAGGGTCATTGACTGCGCGCGTGAAGGATGGAAGCGGCATCCTTTTCTTTTCCATGGCTTGCGCTTCGAGAGCCTCAGCGACTGCTGGGAAAAGAAAAGATATAGCGGACAGCCTGACCCGAATGTGGGTGGAATGGTGCGTGGCGAGGGACACGCCCAACTCTTTTAGGCTAATGTGGAAAGGAAAAATGCGGGCTTTGGGATATGACTTTGGTGTGCTAAACGCAGCTTTGAATTTGTTTTACATTTGCGCGGAATTTTTGAGCGAATCCGCGCCTTGAAAGACCTGCTGAAGAAATACGAGGAGAAAAGTCCTGAGATTGTTTTTGAATGGAACGATCGGGAAACTGAAGCGCGTGGTTGGGTGGTTATCAACTCATTGCGTGGCGGTGCTGCGGGAGGTGGAACACGGATGCGCGTTGGACTTGACAAGGACGAGGTGGTTTCGTTGGCCAAGACGATGGAGATCAAATTCACGGTGAGTGGACCTGCCATTGGCGGTGCCAAATCTGGGATTGATTTTGACCCGAAAGACCCGCGCAAAAAAGGCGTTTTGGAGCGCTGGTACAAAGCGGTTGCACCTCTTTTGAAAAACTACTACGGAACGGGTGGCGATATGAATGTGGATGAGATCCACGAGGTGATTCCGATTACGGAAAGCTTCGGGATCTGGCATCCGCAAGAAGGTATTGTGAACGGGCATTTTGACCCGACCGATGCTGAAAAGATCCGTAAGATCGGACAATTGAGAAACGGTGTTTCGAAGGTTTTGGAAGACCCGAATTATTGTCCTGACGGACCAACCAAATACCGCGTGGCGGATATGGTGACCGGATTTGGCGTGAGCGAATCGGTGAAGCATTTCTACTCCATTTTCAAGAAAGAAACGCTGGAAGGCAAGCGCATTATTGTGCAAGGTTGGGGAAATGTGGCTTCTGCAGCTGCTATGGAATTGGCACATGCTGGTGCTAAGATTGTGGGCATTATTGACAGAAACGGTGGATTGATAAACGAAGCCGGATACGGTCTGGAAGAAGTGAAAGACCTTTTCATCAATCACAAGATCGGAAACACGCTTTCGATTGATGGAATGCTCCCTTTTGATGAGGTGAATGCGAAGATCTGGGATGTGAATGCTGATGTTTTCATTCCTGCTGCTGCATCACGACTGGTTTCGGCCGATCAGTTGCAACGTTTGGTGAATGCTGGTTTGAAAACCATTGCCAGTGGCGCTAATGTTCCGTTTGCCGACAAGGAGATATTCTACGGTCCAATTATGAGTCAGGCTGATGATCAGTTGAGTCTGATTCCAGATTTTATTGCCAACTGCGGAATGGCACGTGTATTCGCCTTCCTGATGAGCCACGAGGATAAAGACCTGACGGACGAAGCCATCTTCAGCGATACATCCAGAACGATCTATAACGCCCTTAAAAAGGTTCACGATAAAAACCCATCATTAACAAACGTAAGTAACACGGCTTTTCAACTGGCGTTGGAAGAGCTGATGGAACACCCACAACTTCAAACCACCAACTAACAATGGAAGCACTATTACTCATAATTTTTGTTCTCGGCTATCTATCAATTACCCTTGAGCACTCGCTGAAAGTAGATAAACTCATTCCCGCATTGGCCATGATGGCTTTTCTGTGGACGGTGATCGCGGTGGCGCATGTTCCGGTCTTCGAAATTGAAGACGGTCTGGTTCCTACTCACATGGATGAAATGCTCTTGCATCACCTTGCAAAAACAGCCGAGATCCTTGTATTCCTACTAGGCGCCATGACCATTGTAGAAATAACCGATCATTTCAATGGTTTCGGAGCTATCAAGAAATTCGTAAAGACCAAAGAGAAGAAAGTCCTTCTGTGGATCATGGGTATTCTTGCCTTCATCCTTTCTGCCGTTATCGATAACCTTACAGCTACCATCGTACTCATCACCATCCTCAAAAAACTGGTCGACAAACAGGAAGACCGTATGTGGTTTGCAGGTCTCATCATCATTGGAGCAAATGCTGGTGGCGCATGGTCGCCAATTGGAGATGTTACCACAACCATGCTTTGGATCGGAAATAAAGTATCTGCCGCCAAATTGGCCGAGCACCTTTTCCTGCCTTCACTTTTGTGCATGGCTGTACCAACATTCATCGCCACATTACTTCCTGCATTCAAAGGAAAACTTACCGTTCCGGCAGAGGATGCTGACGAAAAACCAGCAAGTCTTTCCATGCTGCTTTTGGGCTTGGGAATGATCGTGTTCGTTCCAATATTCAAAACCTTCACGCACCTGCCTCCTTACATCGGAATGATGTTGTCGCTGGCCGTAGTTGCTGCTGTGGCCGAGATCAAAAGTCACCGTGCATTCACCATGTCAGATGCAGTGTCGCACCACAGCCCACTGCACACTTCGCTTACCCGCATCGAAATGCCAAGCATCCTCTTCTTCCTCGGAATTCTGATGGCCGTGGCAGCACTAGAAAGCGTTGGAATGATCTTCGAAGCAGGCGAAGCCGTACGTTCTGTCATTCCAGATGACGTGTTCGTACTACTTCTTGGTGTTGGCTCAGCCATCATCGATAACGTTCCGTTGGTAGCCGCCAGCATGGGCATGTTCCAACTTCCACTCGATCACCACATCTGGCATTTCATCGCATTCTCTGCCGGAACAGGCGGTAGCATGCTCATCATCGGTTCAGCCGCAGGAGTTGTGGCCATGGGAATGGAAAAGATCGACTTCATGTGGTACGTTAAGAACATCACATGGCTTGCAACCATCGGTTTCCTTGCCGGTTCAGGCGTGTTCATGCTGATGGTGAAATTCATATTCGGAATCTGATCCTTTAGGGCGTTCCCCTCTCCTACTCTCAGCCCAACCCACATTCGGGTCGGGCTGTGCGCTATATCTTTTTCTCTCTACCCTTCGAGAACCTCAGGGTACGAGAAAAAGGATGCCGCTTCCATCCCTAACGCAATGCGGCCTAAAACCTTTAGTGCGTAACTCGAAGTTGTCCTTCGGTTTATTCTCCAAGAAAAGCTCAATTGTATCAAGCAGTCATAAAATATGTTTCAATTTCGAAACTGACTGCTTCTTAAAACACCATTTTCCCTACATCCGAACATACTAAAGCTAACATATCGGTGTTTATAAAAGGAACACGGCCCAACCAAGCAGGCCTTCATCTATAGATACTTTCGATACGGAGTACAAATACCTGAACCTTTAAGAAAACCACAAGATGAAACTCATGTTCATTACATCGGCCATGGCCCAACAGACCACCATGGTGCCCGAGGAGATAGGCGAAGAAAAGACGATTTCGATCATTGAACTGATGACCTCCGGAGGCCTCGGTGGGCAGATCATCATGCTTTCACTGCTGGTTCTTTCTTTCATCGCCATCTACATTTTTGTAGAGCGTTTTCTCACTATCCGCAAAGCCGGAGAAGAAGATGCTGCATTCATGAGCGCTATAAAAGACAGCATCCAACGAAGCGACCTTGCCGCAGCAAAAGCACTTTGCCTCAGAACTGATAGTCCGGTAGCGCGCATGCTCGAAAAAGGTATCTCCAGAATTGGTCGTCCGCTCGGAGATATTTCTGCAGCAGTTGAGAATGTGGGCAAGTTGGAAACCTACAAACTAGAGAAGAATTTGGCTTCGCTGGCAACCATTTCGGGTGCTGCGCCAATGATCGGATTCCTTGGTACCGTTATCGGAATGATCCTGGCCTTTCACGAAATGGCCATGGCCGGAGGACAGGTCAATGTGGAAATGCTTGCTGGCGGAATTTATACTGCTATGACCACAACAGTTGCGGGTCTCGTGGTTGGTATCATGGCTTATTTGGGCTACAACGTATTGGTGGCCAAAGTAGAAAGCGTGGTTTTCAAAATGGAAGCACGCTCTACCGAATTCATCGACCTACTTCACGAACCGGCTTAGGTAATTATTAATTGAGAATGACGAATTAATAATTAGAAAACATGGGTCTTAAAACAAGAAATAAGGTCAGTCCGAACTTCAACATGTCGTCTATGACAGACATCGTATTCCTGTTGTTGATCTTCTTCATGCTTACGTCCACGTTGGTCACAACCAATGCATTGGATCTTGTGCTTCCAAGCAGCAAATCCAAGTCGGTAAAAAAGCAGACTGTTTCTGTTTCCATCGATAAAGACCTTATCCATTATGTTGATCAAGATAAAGTTGACCCTGCATTTATGGAATCGATGATCAATCAGCGTCTAGCAACTGCCGAAGACAAAGTGATTGTTCTTCGAGTAGAAAAAGGTGTGCCGATAGAGTATGCGGTGAAGGTGATGGACATTGCCTATCAGAATCAATACAAGATCGTGCTGGCCACAAAGCCTGAGTAATGGATACTGCATTCGAAAAGAAAAATAAGCGTACTGGAATGATCACATCGTTGATCATTCACGGGCTACTATTGCTCCTATTTCTCTTTTTAGGATTGACCACCATTCAGCCTAAACCCGAAGAAGGCATGATGATCAACTTCGGCAACACAGAAACCGGTCTTGGCGATTCAGAGATGGACCCTGCCCAATCTGAGGAAGTTGTGGAAGACGTAACGGAAGAAGCCGTGACACAGACCGAAACGGTTGTAAACGAAGTTTCTGAACCCGTGGTGGAAGAACAAGTGGTAACGCAGGAAATGTTGGATGCCATTGCGCTTCAAAAAGAAAAGAAGAAAAAACAACAGGAAGAGGCCGAGAAAAAAGCGGAGGAAGAAAGACGAAAGGCTGAAGAAGCGCGCGTTCAGGCAGAGAAGAAAGCAGCAAGCGATGCGCTTTTTGCCAAAGCAAAGCAGGGTCAAGGTAAAGGCGAAGGGAACAATCAGCCAGGTGGCAATCAAGGCTCACCGAACGGAACTCCTGGTGCACCACATGGTTTGGGTGGCAGTGGAGATGGTTTCTCGTTCGACCTTGGTGGTCGTTCAATGGTCAGTGCTCCCAAGATCGTTGACACGTCTCAAAAGGAAGGAAAAGTGGTAGTAGAGATCATTGTAGATAAATACGGCAAAGTGGTGAAAGCTACTCCTGGTGCCCGAGGATCGACAACCACAGACCGACATCTTGAAAAATTGGCCACCGAAGCGGCCTACAATACAAAATTCAACGCCAAGCCAGATGCTGCCATTCAGCAAAAAGGCAGTATGACCTTCGTTTTCATTCTGGAATAATGAACTACGCGGAGACGCTGGATTATCTGTTCAGCCAATTGCCCATGTATCAGCGGCAAGGCGCTGCAGCTTTCAAAAAAGACCTTACCAATACACTTGCGCTCTGCGAATTGCTGGATGATCCTCAGCACAAATTCAAAAGTGTTCATATCGCTGGAACCAATGGAAAAGGCTCGGTCAGTCACATGCTGGCATCCGTTTTTCAAACTGCTGGTTACAAAGTTGGGTTGTACACTTCCCCTCATCTGAAGGACTTCCGCGAACGCATCAAAATCAATGGCGAGATGATCGCTGAGGAATCGGTAGTAGAATTTGTGGCAGAACATCAATCTGATTTCGAACGGATAAAACCTTCTTTCTTCGAAATGACCGTTGCACTGGCGTTCCATCATTTCGCCAACAATGAAGTTGATATCGCCATTGTTGAAACGGGTTTGGGCGGAAGATTGGACAGCACGAACGTCATCACTCCAGAACTTTCTATCATTACCAATATCGGTTACGACCACCAGCAATTCTTAGGCGAAACACTACCAGAGATTGCAGGAGAGAAAGCAGGAATCATCAAACCCAAGGTTCCAGTTGTAGTTGGCGAGTTTCAGCAAGAAGTGGCTGAGGTTTTTCAGAACAAAGCGAGAGAAACCAATAGCCGTTTACGTTTCGCCAACCGCGAATGGGAGATCCGCAATGCAGAATTACTCTCGAATGCTGTGGACGATTATTCACTGAAGTTGAGCGTTCGGCACTACGATGGCTTGGAGCTGGAAGTTGAAGGCCAATTGACAGGGCCGCATCAACGCAAGAACCTACTCACTGTTTTGGAATCGGTAAGAACCCTCAGCGAAATAGGCTGGAACGTGACCCGTGAGCACTTTAAAGATGGCGTAAAGACCGTGATTGACCGAACAGGCCTTCTGGGACGCTGGCAGATACTTCAACGCGATCCATTGGTCATCTGCGACACTGGCCACAACACCGAAGGATTGCTTCCGAATTTGGAAAGATTGCTTTCCAACCGCTTACCAGAACAAATTCATTTCGTTTGGGGAATGGTAAATGACAAGGACGTATCTAAAACACTCCAAATGCTTCCTTCAAAAGCAAACTACTATTTCTGTAAACCAGATGTTCCAAGAGGATTGGATGTTTCGATTCTCACAGAAAAAGCCAAAGAACTTGGATTTCATTTTAGTTCATTCCTATCCGTTTCACAAGCACTTGAAGCTGCAAAACGTGTCGCCAAGTCAGACGAAATCGTCTATGTTGGAGGCAGCACATTTGTGGTTGCAGAAGTTGTTTGAATTTTCTGCTTGCAAATACCAAATGCTTATTTACATTTGCAGCCCCAATTCGGGAAATTAGCTCAGTTGGTTCAGAGCACCTCGTTTACACCGAGGGGGTCGGGGGTTCGAATCCCTCATTTCCCACCAAATGAAAAGCCTTCTCAATTGAGAAGGCTTTTTTTGTTTCTACCCGCTCGTCTTGCTGTAGCTACGCATAGCCGACACGATGTAGAAAATCGCGAAGCCTGTCATAACCAAGAAGTGATAGCTGATATCGGCAAACGTGCTGCCCTTCAGCATCACCATTCGCATCACTTCCACGAAGTATTTGATTGGGTTGAAGTGATTGATGAACTTGGCCCATTCGGGAATGCTGTCAACGGGAGTAAAGAGGCCGCTCAGAAGTAGAAAGATCACTAAGAAGAACCACGTGATGAACATGGCCTGTTGCTGCGTTTCGGTGACCGTGCTGATGAGAATTCCGATACCCAAGACCGCAATGAGGTAAATGGCGAGAAAAGCGTAAAGCGTAAGCAGACTTCCGGCCGTGGTAATGTCGAACAAAAGATAGGCAATCACCAGCCCGAAGGTCATCACCAACATGCCGATGATCCAGAACGGAATGATCTTGCCGAGAATGAATTCGAATTTGGTGATAGGCGTAACGTTAAGCTGTTCGATGGTGCCCATTTCGCGTTCGCGGATGATGTTGATGCTGCTGAGAAAAGCCGTAAGCATCGTGACCAGAATGGCCAAAATGCCAGGCACCATGAAGGTCTTGTAGTTCAACTCGCTGTTGTACCAGTATTCCGATCGGATATCGACTGAAAGTGGCGTGACGCCTTGCGGCAACGACATGTTCTTTAAACGGTCGGCATTGAAAGCGTTGATGACCTGCATGCTATAGTTGCTGGCAATTCCGGCCTTTTGGTTGTTCACCGCATTCAACAACAATTGAACTTTGACAGGCTGCAATGAATTCAGATCGGCATCAAGGTCTTTAGGAATGCAGAGGATCATGTCGGTGTTCTCCTTTTCGAGTTCGAGCATCGCTTCTTTGACATTGGTAAAACTGCCCACTTGCGTGAAATATCCCGAAGAAGTGAACTTGCTCACCAGTCGTTGCGAGGTGACGGTTTTGTCGAGATCAACAATGGCCATGTTCACATTCTTCACCTCAAAATCGGCCGCATAGCTTAGTATGATTAACTGCACGATCGGCATGAGGAACAGCAGCGGCAGCATCACCCTATTACGGCTTATCTGTCGGAATTCCTTGCGGACGATATGTGGCAGCGCTCTCATTCTCCCAATCGAGGTTTCACATTCTTGACGGCTGCCACGCCCAAAACCAAAGTGATCAACACGAGCACTGCCACCGGCTTCCAGATCACATTCATTCCCGAACCTTTTATCATCAGTCCTGTGATGATCATGATGAACCATTTGGCCGGGATGATATTCGACACGATTTGTAATGGAAGTGGCATGTTCTCAATAGGGAAGATGAAACCGCTCAAAAGGATGGTGGGCAGCAGCAATCCCATCATGGAAACGAACATGGCGGTCATTTGCGAATTGGCTTTGGAGGAGATGAAAATTCCCAGCGCCAATGCGGTGAGGCTGAACAATAGACAACTCCCGATCAACAACACCACCGAGCCGTTCATCGGCATATCAAAAACGAGTATTCCAAGAGAGACGATGACCATCGCATTGAAAAAACTGAGCAGCCAATAAGGCGTCACTTTCCCGAAGATGATGTGCCACGAATAAAGTGGCGAAACCAGCAAAAGTTCCATTGTTCCGAGTTCTTTTTCTCTGGCGATGGTGAGGGAGGTCATCATGGCACCAACGAGCAACAAGATCAGCCCCATCACACCCGGAACGAACATGTAAACGGCTTTCAATTCAGGGTTGAAGATCATCCGCGGAATGGCCGAAACAATGGGTACATCTTGAACAACGGTAGCGCGACCTTTTACGTGCGTGAGAATAATGGCCGTAGCATAAGAAGTCAGTACTTGTGCTTGGTTCGGATCACTGGCATCACTCACAATTTTGATGGCGGGTTTTGCTCCGTTCAGCAGGTCTGAACCGAAATTCTGTGGGAGAATGATGCCTAATCGCGCTTTGCTTTGTCGGAATGCTTCCTCGATGCATTCGGTGGTCTGGCATTCGCGTTCGATGTAAAACTGTTCCGAATTCTCCAATCGGGTTTGAAGCAGCACACTCTCGTAATCGCCCGACATATCGTAAATCGCTACGCCCGCATTCTCCACCTCATTGTTCAGCGCAAAACCAAAAATGAGGATCTGTGCAACTGGCATGCCGAACAAGATCAGCAGCGTGCGTTTGTCGCGCAGAATGTGCCGAAACTCTTTTTTAACGAAGGCGAAATACTGTTTCATTTCGTTGAAGTTCCTCGTGCCAGTTCTTGGAAGACCGCATCTATACTATCTGCGTTAAAGCTTTTGCGCAGGTTTTCAGGACTGTCGAGCGCTTTAATTTTCCCGTCCACCATGATGCTGACGCGGTCGCAATATTCCGCCTCATCCATGTAGTGTGTGGTCACGAAAATGGTGACGCCATCGTGTGCCGCTTCATAGATCAGATCCCAGAATTGCCTTCGTGTGATCGGGTCAACACCACCTGTCGGCTCATCCAAAAAGATGATGCCCGGTTGATGGAGCGTTGCCAGCGAAAAACTCAGTTTTTGTTTCCAACCAAGCGGCAGCGAATCGACCAGCGAATTGGTCGCCTCGCGTAGCTGAAGCAAGCCAAGCATCATATCCAATCGCTCCAAAACAACCTTGCGTTTCAGACCATAAACGCCTCCGTAGAACAGGAAATTCTCCTTCACCGTGAGGTCTCCGAACATGCTGAATTTCTGACTCATGTAGCCGATGCTTTTCTTCACCTTTTCGGTTTGAGAAGCGATGTCAAAACGAGCTACCGTGGCTTCGCCAGATGTCGGAGCAAGCAATCCGCAGAGCATGCGCATGGCGGTGGTTTTTCCTGCGCCATTCGCACCAAGGAAACCAAAGATCTCGCCTTTGCTCACTTCAAACGAGACGGCATCAACCGCAACGAAATCACCGAATTTTCGGGTGAGGTCTTTCGCTATGATCACTTTCTCGCTCATGCCTCGGCTGTCCTTAACAGTTGCATGAAAACGTTCTCAATTCCGACCGTTGCATCGTGCGCCACAAGGTCATCGAAGCCTTGATCGCGCATGTCTTTTTCGATGGGTTTCCAATCCGTTTCACCTTCAATCAATGTGGCATTCAAGTACTCGCCAAAGGCATAGCAACTCTCCACTTTCGGGTGATTGCGAAGTGCGGTCAGCAGCTCATACATGCGGTGGCTTTTCATGGCCACGAGCGTACCTTTGAATTCCTCATTGATGCTCTCGGGCGATGCAATACTGAGGATCTCGCCTTTCTGAATGAGCGCGATACGGTCGCAAAGCGCAGCCTCGTCCATGTAAGGCGTGCTCACGAGAATGGCGATGCCTTCCAGCTTCAAGCGTTTCAGCATTTGCCAGAATTCCTTGCGACTTACGGGGTCAACGCCTGTTGTCGGCTCATCCAAAAAGAGTACTTCAGGTTTGTGGATGAGCGCGCAGCACAACGCCAATTTCTGCTTCATTCCACCGCTCAATTTTCCAGCAGGACGATCCTTGAATGGCTCCAATTGAACGTAAATATCCTTCACCAATTCGTAATTGGCTTCGATGGTCGTCCCGAAAATGGTGGCGAAAAACTCGAGATTTTCCTCAACGGTCAAATCCTGATAAAGGGAAAACCTACCTGGCATGTAACCGATGCGATTGCGGATGTCGCGGAAGTCGTTTACCGTATCCAAACCCATCACTTCGGCCTTTCCGTCATCTGCCAGAAGAAGTGTGGTCAGAATTCGAAACAGCGTGCTTTTCCCCGAACCATCTGGACCGATAAGTCCGAACAGTTCGCCTTGCTGCACGTCAAAGCTGATGCCTTTCAGTGCCTGCACGTTCCCGTACGACTTGCTCAGGTTTTGTATGGAAATGGCGGGGCTCAAGATTTTTTGTTTTGAATTGAAATCAATCCCCCGTCCCATATCGTTCCGCAAGCTGCACTCATGGGCCACCCCCTTTGAAAGGGGGATTGAGCTCCTTCCCCCTTCAAAAGGGGGTGCCGAGGAACGGGACGGGGGATTTCTCTATTCATAACCTCCAAATTCAACTTCCGCAGGCATTCCGATCTTCAGGCTGCCATCATTTGGAACATCGATTTTCATCGCGTAAACCTGCGTGGCGCGCTCGTCTTTCGTCTGGATCATTTTTGGTGTGAATTCCGCTTCGCTGCTGATCCACGTAACTGTTCCTTCCGCAGCTTTCATTGTGCCATCAGGATTATCTGTATTCACCGTCACTTTGTCTCCGATTTTCACCTCGCCTAGCATGTCTTCGCTCACGTAGGCTTTCAACACCAACGGATCGAGCGAAGCGATCTTGTACAACGCTTTTCCCATCATGGTCAGTTCACCACTTTTCGCCAGCGTTGTCAGAACCGAACCGTTAATTGGATTGTAGATGTACGATTTGCGAAGCTGACCCTCAATCTGCATCAATTGAAATCGCATGGGGTCGATCTCGGCCAACATGCCTTGCGTTTGCGTTCCAAGCGTGGAAGCTGTGGCAGCCCGTTGCTTCATCGTTCCATCCAGTTCGGCTTTCAGGTCATCCAACTGCTTAGAAGGAGCTGCGTTGGCCGCGACCAGTTTGCTGATTCGGGTAATTTCCGTGTTGATCTTGTCCATGCGTTGATCGAAAATGGCAAGCTGAGCCGCTTCGTTCGGAAGCTTTTTTCGCACGGCAGCAATCGTGGCTTTCACCTGTTCCTTTTTCAGGTACAGTTGCGTGGTGTCGATCACCGCAACCAAATCTCCTGCCTTCAAATTTTGGCCTTCTTCAGCATTAAAAACAAGAAGTTTTCCGCTTGCTTCCGAACTGACGGTCAGTTCGTCCGTTTCGAAATTTCCATAAGCATCGGCTTTCTCATCTCCTCCATTGCAGGCGGAAAGTGAGGCTAAAAAGGTCACTATTAGAATTGCGTTTTTCATCGGAATTGTGGTTTTGTGATTCATTAAATCCCCCGCCCTTCGGGCACCCCCTTTTGAAGGGGGGACTGCGCTCATCCCCCTTTCAAAGGGGGTAGCTTGGAATTGGAGCTTGCGAAAATTCCAAGACGGGGGATTGATCTGTATATTCATTTTCATTTCAATACGCCAGTTTCAAACTGCAACATCACTTGATTTTGATACAAGCTTATTTGGTCAACGCTGCGTGTGAGTTCAGTTAGTTGCTCGGCCAGCACTTCTTCCAAATAGGCGGTGGATGTAATGACGCCTTGCTCTACTTGCACTTCCGCATTCTTGCGTATCTGCGAACGCAGTTCAAGCATTTTTTCGTCCCACTCGAGCGCTTTGACGAGTTTGGCGTTTTCCACTCGCATCTGTGAGATCGTACTTTCAATCTCCACCGTCTTTTGGAGTTGTTGAACATCCATCATCTTGCTATTCAATCGGAGGTTTTTTCGTTCCAATGAAGTCTTTCCCCAATCCCAAATATTCCAAGTAGCCTTCAGACCGACCATGCCATACCCACTGATATCTGCTTTGAAGAAATTGTAAGGATTTGGTGCGCCCAAGCCTGCTTGCCCGAAAAGATTGATGCGCGGCAATCGTTTCGTTTTCAGCAGTTTTTCGGTCGCCATTAGGCCTTTTTGTTGCGTATTGATGAGTTTCAACTCGAGGTTTTCTGCGTAGGCGAATTCGGATTCCGTTTCAATCACTGGAGTTTCCAGCTTGGCGTTCTGCAAATCTATTCCAGTAAGTAGCGAGAGCACGTCCAATCCGCTTTCCTTGGCGCTCCTCAACTCATTCTGCTTCTTTTCTTGCTGAAGAATTTCGCTTTGAAGTTTTAGTAGATCGTTCTGCTGCGCCACGCCATTTTCAAGTGCAGTCTTGACCGTCTTTTCGCGCTCCGCCATTAGCTCCAAGGTTTTGGAAATGATGTCCAATTGGTCATCAACCAACAACATTTGGAAATACAGTTTCGCCACTTGCTTCTTGTATTCTGACAAGCCAACTTCGAGCGCCATCAACGACACTTCATTCTTGGCTTTTTCGGCCGTTTTCTGTGCGCCAGAAACACCCGCATCGAACACAGGCTGGTACAATTCGAAGTACGCTCGATATTGGAATTTCGGAATATCCAAGCTGGGAACGCCTGGAAACGAAAACGGTAATTCAGGAACATTCGATTGATAGGTTGCCTGTCCGTTGGCCGTAACCATCGGGAGATAGGACCGATTGTAGGTCTTCAGTTTATTCTGAAGCATCTCGGCCAGAATAGGTTCTTGCTTCAGAATGGGCATGTTCTTCTCAGCACTATCTAGACACGCATAAAGCGTTTGCGCCTGCGTTTGCTTAGAAAAACTGAGGGCAACGAGCCCGATGATCAGGAGAATGTGCGTTTTCATCATTCCTATTCTTGAGGTTTAAGCATGGACAAAAACCATTGTGGTATCAGTGCTCTGCGCTGTTCCATCATCATCATAAAAACCTCATCATTCATTCCTGTTGCCGAAGTGATCACCGGTTTTCCGATGAACGGAAAAACGGTCATGGATAAGAGGTTCATGAACAGATGAATGGGATGAACGCCATCTGGGCAGCGTTGCGCTAACTCTTGAAAGAATTTCACCTCGTGCATGAGTTTGTCTATTCCGAGTTTCGCAGCCATTTCCTGCGGATGGTTTCTGATCTCACTCAGCATGAAAATGGGCAGGTCGGGACGCTTTTTAAGAAGTTCGATGTAATTACCGACCACCAATTCCACCTTCTCCTCGAAAGTCTTTTCATCATTCAGTAGCACCCGCAATTGTCCGATAAAACCTTGGACTGTCTCTAGCATGATGGTTTTAAACAATTCGTCCTTGCTTCGGAAATAGTAATTGACCAATGCCAAGTTCACTCCTGCTTCGGTGGCAATGTCTCGCGTGGTCGTTCTGCCAAACCCTTTTTCGGTGAAAAGGCGGCTGGCCGCTTCTTTGATCTTACTGGCAGTATTTAGGTCTTTCTCGCTCATAATGGCACAAAGGTGTGTTGATCATTTGATTTAAACAAATGTTTAATTCATGGCTTTCGTTTTTAGTTCCTTTGCAAGCGAATCAAAAACAAACATTTTATGAAAGATCTATTTGGAGAAGGAGGAACCGATTACATGCCGCTAATCATTGAATACGGACAAAAACTGGCCGTTGGCATTCTAATACTTGTAATTGGACTATGGCTGGCGGGTATGATTACCAAAGCTGCTAAGAAACTGATGGCTGCAAGAAAGCTCGATGCAGCACTTCAAAGTTTCCTCGGAAGTATGCTCGGAATTGCGCTCAAAATACTTGTGGTTATAACAGCCCTAGGAACGCTGGGAATCGAAATGACCTCGTTTGTTGCCATTCTCGGAGCGGCCAGTTTGGCTGTTGGTATGGCGTTGAGCGGAACGCTTCAGAATTTTGCGGGAGGCGTCATCATTCTTATTCTCAAACCATTTAAGATCGGTGATGTGTTGGAGGCTCAAGGTTACGTGGGCTCGGTCTCAGACATTCAGATTTTCAACACCATTCTCAAAACTCCAGACAACAAAACCATCATCATTCCGAACGGTGGGCTTTCTACTGGAAGTATGATCAACTATTCAACAGAGGCAAGAAGACGTGTTGACTGGACCATCGGAATCGGTTATGGCGATGATGCCGATAAAGCCGAGCAAGTGCTGCTGCAAATGTTGAAAGATGACAAGCGAGTTTTGCAAGATCCAGCTCCGTTCATTGCTTTGTCAGCTTTGGCAGATAGTTCTGTGAATTTCACTGTGCGTGCTTGGGTCGATGCTGCAGATTATTGGAGCGTTTTCTTTGACCTCAACAAGCGAGTTTACAAGGAATTCGGGCAACACGGCCTCAACATTCCTTTTCCACAAATGGATATACATTTGCACAATAAGTAACCTCTTTTTACTCTAAAATGAACTCAGAAGCACTTTCTCAATACTCAGACAAAGCCATTGAAATGATCATGCTTTATGCACCTAAATTGGTGCTAGCATTGCTCGTTCTAGTAATTGGTCTGTGGGTCATAAACCGCTTCGTTGGCGTGCTTGGCAAACTGATGGACAACAGGCATGTAGATGTCAGCCTTCAACCATTCTTAAAAAGCCTCATAGGAATTGGTCTGAAAGCCATGTTGCTGATAAGTGTGGCTAGCATGATCGGCATTGAGACCACATCTTTTGTGGCTTTGATCGGTGCCGCAGGTTTGGCCGTTGGATTGGCTTTGCAGGGAACGCTGGCCAACTTTGCCGGTGGCGTACTCATTCTGATCTTCAAGCCTTTCAAAGTTGGTGATCTGATTGAAGCCCAAGGACACTTGGGTAACGTGAAGGAGATTCAGATTTTCGTGACTATTCTGAATACACCAGAGAGCAAAACGGTGATCATTCCGAATGGAGCGATCAGCAATGGAAACATCACAAATTACGCTACTGAAGGCAAGATCCGTGTTGATCTGAACATGGGAATCTCGTACGATTCAGACGTGAAGAAAGCGCGTGAAGTACTGATAAATGTGATGACATCTCATCCTAAAGTGATGACAGATCCAGCACCATTTGTCGGTGTAGTTGGGTTGGGCAGCAGCTCTGTGAACTTAGCAGTTCGTCCGTACTGCGATCCTGCTCATTATTGGGATGTTTATTTTGACGTTTACGAGAGCGGAAAAGAGGCTTTGGATGCGGCAAAAATCACCATTCCATTCCCGCAATTGGATGTGCATATGCCAAAGGCGTAGAATCAAATTTGTTCTTTAAGAAATGGCCTGTTGCGATTCGTTTCAGGCCGTTTCTTTTTGGCACGTTTGAAGATGTAATTTCGCGCAATGTCTCATCTATGGCGCGCAGCCGAATACGCAAAGTATCTCTCTAAAGCCAAAAATCGGCACGGAATACACTCTCCTTTTGTGTATGAATTGCTCGATAAAGTGATTTACGACAAGGCGAATTATCCTGCTTACGAATCCGTAAAGACGATTCGAAAAGAGCTTCTTTCTAGAACGGATGAGATAGAAATAACCGATCTTGGAGCAGGTTCAACGGTCAACCGATCCAACAAAAGAAAGGTTTCCGATATCGCTAAAAACTCCGCGAAAGCTGGAAAATGGGGCGAATTGCTCTTTCGCCTCTCCAAACGTTTTGAACCCGAAACCATGATTGAACTAGGAACTTCGCTCGGCATAGGAAGCCTCTACCAATCGCTCGGTAATCCGAACGGAAAACTCACAACTTTTGAAGGTTGCCCGAACACGGCTGCCATTGCACAACAGCAATTCCGAACAGCGAAAGTCAATCCAACGATCATCAAAGGAAACTTTGACGATACCCTTCAACCATTTCTTGATTCCATCGAAAAACTGGATTGGGCGTTTATTGATGGCAATCATCAAAAAGAACCGACCATTCGCTACTTCGAGCAATGCTTGGAGAAATGCCACAATGATTCTGTGTTGCTTTTCGATGATATTTATTGGAGCAAAGGCATGGCCGAAGCTTGGGCGAACATCAAGGCACACGAACGTGTTAATGTGACACTCGATTTGTTTCAAGTAGGAATCGTTTTCCTACGGAAAGAGCAACCGAAGCAACATTTCATCATCAGGTATTGAACGCTGAACTTGCTACCTTGTGATGAAATTAGACCTCTTAGTGAAAACAATTGTCCTTTTCTTCATTCTGAACACCATGTCTATGGTGGGTTTTACTCAGATTGTTCAATCCGATTGCTCTGCGCCTGGATACGTGGAAGCATTCTACAAAGAAGATGCAGATCAAATCACCCTTCAAACAACTTACACTCCCGCTCCAACGATTTTTTTTCCATCCCCATCTCCTTCACTTTACGCTTATCAGAATAATCAAGATGATGTGGATATTCCGGAGGCTTTATCTGACACGATTCTAAGTGCCCTTATCGCAGTCTATAACGCTACAAGTTTACCTCAAGCAGATAGTGTTATTAATATTTACAACATACATCCCTACGAAACTTTCACGATGAGCAGGTTATATCTTGCTGCTGACACAACTTATCCTTGGGCAATGAATCTTTGGAACGAGATTGCTCCTACAGGTCAACCATTTATAGATAGTTTAATGGTCAGGTACGCTATGGTAAGTGATAGTGCCTACTGGCTTTCCAATTCAAGTGATCTCGTGGTTCGACTCATTTCAGATAGCAATTATAATGCACCGGCTCTTTCTCTAGTATTTGAGCTAATTCCAGAAGTTACTTATGCTGAAATGATTCCGGCACTTGGAGACGGAGACAACATTACAGCTACTATTAACCTAGACCACGTTGAGTTGATTTATTCAGTGGGTTGGGGTGATTGCCTTGCTGGTTGCATTCAAAGAAGATTTTGGAAATTCAAAGTTTATTATGACTGTGAAGTAGAATTCATGGAGAGCTATGGAAGCTCCAATCCTCCGTACCCACCATTAATCACTTCGATTCCAGAGAATAGCTACAATTCCCCTAATGCATATCCCAATCCACTTGAAAGTCACATCAAACTTTGTAACACCCCCGAGAACGCGCACTACGCAATTTTCAATATGATGGGGCAAGAATTGACAAGGGGGAATATTGACAAAGACGGAATTATTGATTTGAACTTCCTCTCTCCTGGGGAGTTTCTTCTTCGTATGGTCAGCGAAGAAACCAGCCAATTCATAAGGCTTGTCAAATACTAATTCAGTGATCAAGCAACTTAATTTAGCCATCCAATGGAAATCAAATTCTCCCCAGTCAAAGACGTCATCCGCACCGAACACATCGCCAAAGTGTATGTGATGGGAACAGAAGAAGTGCATGCATTGCGCGATATCAGCATCACCATCAAGCAAGGCGAATATGTGGCTTTGATGGGACCTTCTGGTTCGGGAAAATCCACATTGATGAATATGATCGGTTGCTTAGATACACCAAGTTCTGGGCAGTATTTTCTAGACGGACAGGACGTGAGTCGCATGACCGATAATCAACTGGCCGAAGTGCGCAACAAAAAGATCGGTTTCGTATTCCAAACGTTCAACCTGCTCCCCCGATCCACTGCCTTGGAAAACGTTACGCTGCCGCTTATCTACGCTGGTTTTGGAAAAGCAGATCGTATTGTGAAAGGAGAGAAAGTGCTGAACCAAGTCGGTTTGGGCGACCGAATGAAACATCAACCAAACGAACTTTCGGGCGGACAGCGCCAACGGGTTGCTGTTGCGCGTGCTTTGGTAAACAATCCAGCATTGATCCTGGCCGATGAGCCAACGGGAAACCTCGACTCAAAAACTTCCATCGAGATCATGGGACTTTTTGAAGAGATCCATCGTAACGGAAATACCATTGTGGTAGTGACGCACGAGGAAGAAATTGCACAACACGCACATCGCATCATCCGACTGAAAGACGGTTTGGTGGAAACGGACGAAGTGAACCTTAATGTTCAAACTGTGTTGCAGCAGTCATGAAAGTTTACACAAAAACAGGCGATGATGGCACAACCGGACTTTTCGGTGGCGCGCGTGTTCCAAAGCATCACGTCCGAATTGAAAGCTATGGAACAGTCGATGAGTTGAACTCCTACATCGGTCTTGTACGTTTCCGCGACATCGATCCGTTTGCCAAAGAAATGCTGGCCGAAATTCAAGATCGCTTGTTCACCATCGGTTCTATTCTTGCTTCCGACCCAAGCAAATCGAATCTTGTCGTTCCAGACCTCCACGAATCAGACATCGAACTTTTGGAAAAGGAAATGGACCGCATGAATGATACGCTGCCCGAAATGCGCTCCTTCGTGCTTCCTGGCGGAAACGACACCGTTGCGTTCTGTCACATAGCACGGTGCGTATGCCGCAGAGCAGAACGACTTACCGTTCTTCTAAACGAAAAAGAACCGATTTCTCCGCTGGTCATAAAATATTTGAACCGACTTTCCGATTACCTCTTTGTACTAAGTCGCAAAACCACGCAGTACAACGAACTGAAAGAGGTTCCATGGAGACCGCGTAAATAGCTGATTTTAAGCATTTACGAGGAAATTTCAATCACCTCTTTCATGTCTAGTTAAAATTTTTAGCTTTGCGCGAAATAGAGTAGGTAACCTTTTTTATACGATTCACAATGTATTGGACACTAGAATTAGCATCACGTCTCGAAGACGCACCTTGGCCAGCCACAAAGGACGAGCTGATTGACTTCGCAATGCGATCTGGCGCACCGATGGAGGTGGTCGAGAACCTGCAAGAAATTGAAGATGATGGCGAAGTATTCGAAAGCATCGAAGACATCTGGCCAGATTATCCAACCAAAGACGACTTCTTCTTCAACGAAGACGAGTATTAAACTCCACGAACACCTTTTTCGAAGAGCGATTCCTTAAACGGGGTCGCTTTTTTTGTGCCTCGTTCAAAGGCAATACCAACACCTTCGAAACGTTCCGAGCTTCAAACTTCACATTATTTCCCTTTTCCTTTGGGCGTTCCCCCGATAAAAATCGGGGTCGGGCTGTACGCTTTATCCCCGAAAAAATCGGGGGATGCCGCTTCCATCCCTAACGCAGGCGCGTTAACGAAACCACAGAGCTTTTCCTAGATTTGACCTTCCTAAAAACAAGCTTATGCCTCTAGATATTAAATTGATGGCCGAAATCTGCGAAGTAGCAGGCGCGCCAGGTTACGAAAAACGAATCCGCGACATCGTACTCAGAGAAGTCACACCATTGGTTGACGAAGTTTCGGTCGATAATCTCGGAAACGTAACCGCCATCAAACGCGGAAAAGACCGTAAGAAAGTGATGATCGGTGCACACATGGACGAGATCAGTTTCATGGTAACACACATAGAAGATGGCGGATTTCTGCGTTTTCATACACTCGGAGGCTTCGACCCGAAAACCTTGACAGCCCAACGCGTGATTGTTCACGGAAAGAAAGACCTGATCGGTGTAATGGGCTCAAAACCTATTCATGTGATGACGGTGGAAGAGCGCGCTAAGCTTCCGAAGACAACCGATTTCTTCATCGACATGGGAATGTCGAAGGAAGAAGTAGAGAAATACGTTTCGGTTGGTGATGTGATCACGCGTGAACGAAAACTCATTGAAATGGGCAATTGCGTCAACTGCAAAAGCATCGACAACCGCATTTCCGTTTTCATTCTTATTGAAGCTTTACGAACCTTGGGCGATGTGCCGTACGATGTGTACGGAGTATTTACCGTTCAGGAAGAGGTCGGTATTCGTGGTGCGCAGGTTTCTGCTTTGCAACATCAACCCGATTTCGGCTTCGGACTCGACACAACCATTGCATACGATGTTCCTGGAGCGCAAGCACACGAGAAAATCACAGAGCTTGGAAAAGGCACCGCCATCAAGATCATGGACGCATCTACCATTTGCGATTACCGCATGGTTGAATTCATGAAAAAAACGGCTGATAAGCACAAAATTCAGTGGCAACCAGAAGTGCTTACCGCTGGCGGAACAGACACAGCGGCCATTCAGCGCTACAGTGCTGGTGGAGCAATTTCAGGAGCAATTTCCATCCCAACGCGCCACATTCATCAAGTAATTGAGATGGCCGATAAAGGCGATATCGAAAAGAGTATTCTCCTACTTCAAAAGTGTTTGGAGGAATTGGATTCGTTTGATTGGGGGCATAGGTAAATGAAATGGCTAAAAAGTTTGGGGCGAGTCAGTTTGGTTGCTTTGCTGATTTTTGTTCTCATAATAATTCTGCTCCTTATTTGGAACAGTGATTATGTTCTTTCATTGATTCCTAGTTGGAATACAACCATTTCCTGACAATTCAAAATGTAAATAATTATTTACCTTTGTTATTATGAAAAGTTCACAGCTTTTACGGATTCTGAGGAAGGACGGATGGTATCCTGTTTCGCAAAAGGGTTCTCATGTAAAGCTGAAACATGACACAAAAAGTGGCATCATCATCTTTCCAAACCATGGCAGTCAGGAAATGGGAAAAGGATTGGAAAAGAAGATCTTGAAAGATGCTGGAATAACAATCTAAGACAATGGCAAAGAAGAAAATCGCATTCACCGTTGAGAAAACAGACACAGGCTTTTCTGCCTATTCCAATGATTTTCCGATATACACATCAGGAAAAAACATTACGGAGTTGATGAGCAATGCCTTGGAAGCCACTCAACTGCATTTTGAAGAAGAAACGCTTGAGGTAAAACAGGATAATCTCCGATTTGAGTTCGACCTCCAGCAGTTTTTCCAATACTATAAAGTGCTTAACGCAAAGTTTTTAGCCGAAAAGATCGGAATGAATGCAAGCTTACTTTCTCAATATGTGCAAGGGCATAAAAAGCCATCACCAAAGCAGACAGAAAAAATACTGAACGGAATTCACCAGATTGGTCAGGAATTGTCCGGGATCAACCTGTTCTCAAAGGCTTCATAGGACTACTTCCCACTCATCGTCAACCAACTGATATACGCCATATAGGCCAATAGCAGCAAGCCGCCTTGCCACTTCTGAATCGTGTGCCGCTTTCCAATAAAAAGTAGTGCAAACAAGAGTGCACTGCAGCCGATGTTCGTAAGAATACTGAAGTTGTCTTCAGGGTTGAAATCCATTGGGCTGATAACTGCCGAAAGCCCAAGCACCCAGAAAATGTTGAAAATGTTAGAGCCGATTACATTGCCAATGGCCAGATCGGTGTTGCCTTTGCGGACTGCTACCACGCTCGTTGCCAGTTCTGGAAGTGACGTTCCAACCGCAACCACCGTCAGCCCAACAAATGATTCGGAGTATCCGAAAAGGTAGGCCAAGGACACGGCACCATCAACAATCCACTGACCGCCAACTACCAATCCCGTCAATCCTACCAACATCAACACGGCAGATTTCCAAAGGGGTCGGTCGTCATCTGCTTCTGGGATTTCATCCGTCAGATTATTTTTTCCAAGCCGTATCGTGTAGAATAGGAACAAGAAGAATAGCGCGATGAGCACAAGGCCGTCAGCCCTAGAAATAATATCAATCTCTGAACCTCCAGATATCTGGTCATTCACCAGAAAACCAAGAATCAGCGCGGCAAAAAGGCTGAATGGAATCTCTCTCCAAACCGTATTGGTCTGAACCGTCAGGTTACGGATCATGGCCGCCACACCAAGAATGAGAAGAATATTGGCGATGTTGCTACCAACGATATTACCAATGGCCAGCCCATTGTTTCCTTTTACCGAGGCAATGATATTCACTGCCAGTTCGGGTGCAGAAGTTCCAAATGCAACAACGGTCAGACCGATAACAATCTCAGGAATACGGAACTTACGGGCAATATCTGCCGCACCATCAATAAGCCAATCGGCCCCTTTTATCAGCAATACAAACCCAACAGCAAATAGGAAATAAACCAGCATGCGGCAAAGATATATTTAGGATTGATGTGGGAAGAGTCGAGCCCTGAGGTTCTCGAAGGGCATTGGACTTGCTTCCCTGTACACTTCGAGAGCCTCAGCCTACGCTTCTTGCGTGCTTCCACCTATTGTGGCTCCACAGCCAATTCTCTGGCTGCCGCGAAATACTTTCTTCTAAAAACCGAACATAGGCCTCCGTTATTTCTCCTTCGGAAGTCTCACTTCCATCTTCAAATGCCAGTTGAGAAACGCTTTTGTAATGACCGCGCTTCACGCGAATCATTTCATCAAAAACCACCGCATGACCTTTCCTTCTGGCAAGGATTTCCAAGCCTTTGTGAAATGGCACTTCGCGACCGAAAAATTCAGTCCAATATGCACGTCTTCTGTCTGATGGATTCTGGTCGGCCAAGAAAACCGTCATGCTTGGTTTTTCAGAATCGGTCATCATTCCTTTCAGGTCGTTCGCAGGAATCAATTCGGTTCCGAATTTCAGTCGGTAATCATTCACCAAACGTTCCATCGCCTTGTTGTTAACCATCATGTAAATAATGCGGACGTGAAACTGTGTGTGCTGGTTCAGAATCCAATTTCCCCATTCCCAATTGAACTGATGTGAAGTGGCCTGAAGCACGTGCCTTCCTTCAGAAAACAGTTTATCGTAAACACTTGTATCGACTTCAAATCGTTCTGAGATCTCTTCGGGCGTAGCCTTGAACAACTTGATGGTTTCCAGCACTTGGTCGCAGAAATTCTTGTAAAACTGAATATTGATCTCGTTGATTTCCTCCACCGACTTGTCTGGGAAAGCGGCTTCCAAGTTTCGCCAAACCATTTTCCTCCGATACCAGACCACATGATAAAGCAGGAAGAAGAAAAAATCTGACAGCACGTACAGCACCCACCAAGGCAGGCTAGCAATTCCGCCCAAGAAGAATTTCAGAAAACCGTACATGCTGCAAAGATGGTAACTGAACTCCAATCATAATATAACAGCCTCATTAGCGTATATTTAACCATGTTTCGCAGAATTGGAATGTCTCTCTTGCTCTCGTGGATCTGCTTGAACGCCTACGCACAACTGCCTCATCCCAACGATACCTTGGAGAATGGCAAAAAAGTGCCCTTCAATCAGTTGCTTGGCAGATTTTCGGTGTTTAATGATCTCGGAGGTGCAGCATTCTATTACTCGCTCAACGTTGGTTACAGCTTCATCAAAACCGACCTTATCACTACAGATTTTACGATTGGCGCTAATCGTATTCAATATGGCAAGTATCATTGGAAAGAAGGCGTTGTGAATTCCTTTTTCATCCCCATTGGAATCAGCGCATACTTCGGAAGAAGGAGCAGTCGATTCAACATGCGACTTGGATATAGTCCTCAAGTTTATTCTGAATTGCTAAGCACCAACAAACAAGGTAATTGTTTTGATTGCTATCCAATCGAGCACAACTTCTTCTTATCGTTGGGGTACACTTACCAAAACCCATCTGGCTTTTTCCTTGGAGTAAATGCCAACCTATTGCTTAGCGTCTGGTCGGCAGATCAGCAAGAATTCTATCCGGGAAAAGTAGGCTACCAACCTTGGCCAGGTTTAGTTTTAGGTTACCGCCTACCCAGCAAACAGCAACATCGCGAATGGACCGAACGCTCCTTCAAAAAACGAGTGCTGAGATTGGAACAACCGGAGGAAAGGAAGAATAGAAAAGCTGAGGATGAATTTGACGAAGCCTTTTACAACGACAAACCGCTGGAAGTCGACTCCAACGACACGCATGAAATCGAAGCGCAACTTGCCAAACTCAAAAAACGCCACGAGCGATACCTGCTACAAGAAGCACGATTGAACGGTAGAAGTCTGATTTATGCGGAATTTTTCGGGGCAACGGGCATTGCTTCTGTCAATTACACGTACACGCATCCCATTTCAAAGTCGAATATTTTCATGATGGAATATCGTGGTGGTTTTGGAGCCGATCGTCACAATTTGCAATTACCCTTGCATGTGGGTTTTAAAGCCATGAAGAATTACCGTGGCACTGGTGTTTTTCTGGGCGTGGAACCACAATATGACCCAAAAACCGGCAAGTTCGGTGTCGTATATTTTCTTGAACACAATGTCGAATTCCATTTTGCCTACGGACTAACCGGTGGCGTGGCGTTCTATCTTTTCTACGATCCGACACAGTACAAATACTACGAAAAAGTGGCTCCATATGGAGGCTTTTTCCTCGGCTATCGCCTTCCACAGATGAAGAACTGACCCTTTTCATTTTCCCCTTTTTCGTTATTCCTTTACATCCATGGGAATCCGCTCCTTCTTCGCCAAACCACTTGCCGCTTGGACAGCTCGCCAAACAAAGGCGTGGAGCAGTCGACCTGAGGAAACGCAGCGCAAGGTTTTCTCCGATTTGATCTCCAAAGCGAAAGACACGGCTTTCGGACAAAAGCACGATTTCTTGAGAGTTCGCACGCATGCAGATTTTGTGGCGCGCGTTCCCATTCGCGATTATGAGGAATTGAAATCGTATTTCGACCGAACGGCTTCGGGCGAGGAAAACGTTCTTTGGCCGGGCAAACCGCTTTATCTGGCCAAAACCAGCGGAACGACTTCGGGCGCCAAGTACATTCCGATCACACGCGACAGCATTCCGAACCACATCAACGGAGCAAAGAATGCTTTGCTCAGCTACATCCACGAAACGGGCAATGCCTCCTTTGTCGATGGCAAGCTCATTTTCCTTTCTGGTTCGCCCGAGTTGGAAAAGAAAAATGGCATTCACGTGGGCCGACTTTCAGGTATCAGCAATCATTTTGTGCCCGGTTATTTGCGCACCAACCAGATGCCGAGCTATGAGACCAATTGCATTGACGACTGGGAAACCAAGGTGGAAACGGTAGTGGATGAAACCTTGAACGAACGAATGACCCTCATTTCTGGCATTCCGAGTTGGGTGCAGATGTATTTCGATAAGATCCATGAGCGGACAGGGAAGCAGATCAAAGATGTATTTCCCGACTTCTCCCTTTTCGTTTACGGAGGCGTGAACTTCGAGCCGTACCGAGCAAAAATGGAAGCCACCATCGGGAAGAAGATTGACAGCATTGAGTTGTTTCCCGCTTCTGAAGGCTTCTTCGCGTATCAAGATTCGCAGACCGAAAAAGGTATGTTGCTCATTCTGAATGCGGGCATTTTCTACGAATTCGTTCCTGCCGATGAAATTCACAATGAGAATCCCACGCGATTGACCATCGGCCAAGTGGAATTGGGCAAAAACTATGCGCTCATTGTCAGCAACAACGCGGGGCTTTGGGGCTACAGTATTGGCGACATGGTGCAGTTCGTGAGCAAAGAGCCCTACCGCGTCATCGTTTCGGGGCGTGTCAAGCATTTCACCTCTGCCTTTGGCGAACACGTCATTGCCAAAGAGGTAGAGACAGCATTGCATGCGTCTCTTGCTGCGCACGGTGGTGAGGTCATCGATTTTCACGTAGCGCCACAGGTCAATCCACAGGATGGTCTGCCCTACCACGAATGGTTCATCAGCTTTGCCAAACGACCGGAGAACATAGAGGCATTTGCCGCCACCATCGACCGCGAAATGCAAGAGCAAAACATCTATTACAAGGATCTCATCACAGGAAATATTCTGCGGCCCGCAGTAATTACCGAAGTGGCGGAAGATGCCTTCATCAACTATGCTCGTTCACAGGGTAAGCTGGGCGGGCAGTTCAAATTGCCTCGCTTGGCGAACGACAGAAAGGTGGCGGATCAGTTAGTTTCGAAAGAATGAAAAGACGTTCCTTCATTAAACAATCCGCGCTTGGCGCATCGGCTGGAATACTATTCCCGCATCTCCTTTCGGGATGCAAAAAGGATGAATTGGGGGACTTCCCCGAAGGGTTTAAAATCATCGTGGTTGGTGCCGGAGCTGCCGGTCTTTACGCGGCCAAAAAGATGAAGGAACACGGTGCCGAAGTGGTCATTTTGGAGGCCTCTAACCGCATTGGAGGCCGCATTCGAAAGAACGATGATTTTGCTGATTTCCCCATCGACCTTGGTGCTGAGTGGATACACGGGAAGAAATCATTGAGCCATCAATTGGCTACGGATGCAGGATTTGATTTTTTCGAGGATGAAGGTGAAGAAGCTTTTTGGGTCAATGGCCAGATCAACGCCAATTACAGCTCAGCCATCCTCGAAAATATTGTTGGCATTTTGGATGGTGATGTGGCTTACAACGGTCCTGACATAAGCGTTCTGCAATATGCGCAGCAGCAAGGCATTTCAAATTCCGACCTTGGAATTCTCGAATATATTGCGGGTGAATTCGGCACTTCGGCCGATCGGCTAAGTTTACTTTACACGCAACGAGAAGAAGAAGCCTGGTCATCTGGCAACAAGGATTTCAAGTTCAAACGCAGCTATTTCGACCTGATCAATGAAGTGGTTGCGGCTTCGGTGATTGATGATGTGATGCTCAATTCGCCAGTAACGCAAGTCGATTATTCGGGCGATAAAGCGATTGTAACGATTGCCAATGGCGATACATTCGAAGCGGACCGCATTCTCATAACCGCTTCGGTGGCTGTATTGAAAACTGGCAGTATAGGTTTCACTCCTGCCCTTCCGCAATCCAAACTGCATGCTATTCAAAGCATCGGGATGGATGCAGGCATGAAAGTCTTGCTCAAATTCAATCAGAATTTCTGGAACGGTACGAGTTTGATAGGTGCCGAAAATTCGCCTGTTTATTGGAATGCGAGCTATGGGAAAAACGGTTCAGATCTAGTGCTTTCTGCCTTCGTGATGGGAGAAAAGGCGGAAACATTAAGTGCTTTGGGACAGGGAGCTATTTCGTTGCTCCTCTCTGAGTTGGACGCCATTTACAACGGTCAGGCTACTAGTTCCTTTGTTGATGGACTTATCCAAGATTGGTCGCAGGAACCTTACATCCGAGGCGCCTATTCGTACAGCTCGCTTGGTATAGGAAACCAACGTTCCGTTCTAGCGGAAAGCGTGAACAACCGCGTCCATTTTGCCGGAGAAGCAACCGCAACCAATGGCCATTTTCAGACCGTGCAAGGCGCGTTGGAAAGTGGCGAACGGGAGTTTTTGGCGATGCTGGAGTCTGTGCAATAGCCCTATCTGACCACCAATTTCTTCGTCAACTGTCCTTTCTCAGAATTTATTTGAATAGAATAAATTCCCGCTGACAATCCATCTCTGAAATCGGGCAAAGAGGTCTGAGAAGAAACGCTTTGCAATTGTCTGATCCAAACTACACGACCACTCGCGTCAAATACCGAAACGCTCACATCGCCATCCAGCCCGGTGAGCATCAAATTCGCTCCTTCGTTAAGCGGGTTTGGATAGATTGAAACGGGATTTCCTGTCCATTCTTGAATGCCAACGTTTGAGGAGTTGGCGTCAATAAAGTTGATGCATTCCAACATTTCCTGTGTGAAAGTGGAATACTCCATCGTGTGAGCAACACCCGGTATTGGATTGAAGAGATACGGAAATCCAGCACCGATCAACCCATTGTTACTGTTCAGAAGATTGGTCTGAACAATAGAAACGAAGTCGACTGTGCCGCTGCAAAGACACACAGGTGGAATTTCCTGCGGGTTACTCAGGTCGGGCGATGAAAAGAACCCGGGCGAATGCCAAATGAAGCCTTTCATTCTGTGGGTAGGTTCTCCAAAAACGTACTGTGCCGCCACATCGCTTCCTGCAGAATATCCCGTAATGTAAATCTGATTGGTGTCGATATTGAACCAAGCCATCACGCTATCATAGGCCAGATTGAGCACAATCTCGCTGCGTGGTTGGTCTTGCAGATACGGGTCTGGGCAGACCACCACGGCATTCAAACTATCGCCCAATGGCGAGAGATAATTACGGATGTCGTTGCTATTATTCGGGTTACCCAATCCATGAAACCCTAAAATCATTTTGCTCGGAGATGAAGCATTGTAGGAGCTCGGAACATGGAAATAAATATCCAAGCTATCGCCACTCAGAAGTGGGTCTACGGTGGCAATGGTTATCGTGAAATCCCCTGTCTGTTGGGCCAAAAGGCAATAGCTCTGGAATGCCAGAATGATTGTGAAAAGATGTTTCATGTAGAAATTGTCTGGGTCGAATTTAGCGGATCTGAACAAAGGCGCTCTGCTCACCAACGCAATTGGCATCTAATTGCCATTGAGATGCCTCCATCACTATCGGTGGTCAGCAGCAATTGCACCACTTCGTCTGACGATTCCTGTTCAATGGCCACCGATTCCACCTTCAGTGGAGTTCCTTCGTGTTCAATTTGAATGAATTGATAGCTCTTGGTCTGATGTAGCTGGTCGAGCGGAACCCAGCCGATGAAACTGCCCAGCACCTTTCCATCGTAATAGGCGTTATTAGTAGCTTCCACCGAACTCGTCACGATCAAACGCCCCGTCAGCGGGCTTACCGTTGCGCCAGAGAACCCTGACGACACACCTCCGAGACTGGGAAGTTGAATGACACGTCCGTCCACATGTGGCATTGGCCCATTCTGTTCCAGATAATGGATGAATGCCGCATGGTCGAACGCAAAAATCACGGGTTCCCGCCTATTGAAAAGCAGCATCTTCCCGTCATGGAAGGCTACCGCCTCAATGTTCAATTCGCTGTGCTCCATGGCGGGTGATGCCTTCAACCCTGCATAGAATTCGGTGATTGCATAGGTTGTGATCTTCGGGCTTTCATTCAGGTCAACCCTTATGAACACATCGCGTTGTGGCGAACGCGAGCCTGACCCGAACACCACGATCTCGTTGCTGTTAATCAGTTCCATCGCCTCCAGATCGGCCTTCCGCGATTTCTTGATGCGGCCATTCTTGATATCATCTGCTTCCGAAAGGCGAAACTGCCGCACGGATATCAGCGATGCATCCAGTTCGTGCAGAAATGGCGAGTCGTCACCAATCGCATAGCGAAGATCTCCGTGCACAACGATGCCCGATGCGCTGGGCACGCTTTCGAGCGGAATCTGTTCAAGAATGGTCAGTTGCATGGAAAAATCGGTCAGGCAAAGAACGTGTTTCGGGTCGGTCAATACCACAAACACTTATTTTCGGTGGATGAAAACCACCGTCCGCATCCTAGCCGTTCTAGCACTTCTCTATTTCATCCCCACCGCCTACCTCAACTACACCGAACCCGTGGAGCATTGGGATTGGGATGAGATCGACCTCAACGACATCTCCTTTCCGAAGGATTTCATTTGGGGCGTAGCCTCTGCGGCCCATCAGGTCGAGGGGAATCACACCACCAACAACTGGGCAGATTGGGAGAATACATCGTTTCCTGATGGAAAGCCACATATCGCCCGTGGCGAAAAGTGCGGCATCGCCTGCGACCACTGGAACCGCTATCCTGAAGACATCAAACTGATGCAGGAATTGGGCGTTTCTAGCTATCGCTTTTCGGTTTCATGGAGCAAGATCATGCCCGAAGAAGGCGTGGTAGACGCATCTGCCATTCAGCATTATTCAGATATGGTCGATAGCCTTTTGGCTGCTGGAATTGAGCCAATGATCACGCTTCACCATTTCTGCCACCCGATGTGGTTTGAAGAAAAAGGTGGTTTCGAAAAAGAAGAGAACATTGCTGATTTTGTTGAGTTCTCTAAGCACATATTTCTCCCGTTAAAGGACCGCGTTACGTATTGGTGCACACTCAACGAACCTGCGGTTTTTGTCATCGCTGCCTACTTCGATGGGCACTTTCCTCCAGGGAAACAAGACCCGAAATTGGCCGCTGAGGTGTTGAAAAACATGTACCTGGCGCACGTTAAGGTTTATGAGAATTTAAAGCATTTTGAAGGAGGCGAGCGCGCCCAGATCGGCATTGTGAAGAACATGCACCAGATCGACCCAATGAACGATTGGAACCTCTTCGACCGACTGCTTTCGCGAACGGTGAACAAGGGCTTCAACGGCTCGTTCATTTCCACTTTTACCACAGGCGTCTACAAATTCAGCTTCCCAACCTTGGTTGATCTGGAAGCCGAAGTTCCCAATGCGCCCTACTCACTTGATTTCGTTGGGCTGAACTATTACAGCCACAACGCCATGGATTTCTCGCTCAATTTGGATGAAGCACTGAAGACAAGAATGTATCCAGGCGAGAAGGAAACCGACATGGATTACACCATGTATCCCGAAGGATTTTACCGTGCCATCAAGGAAATTTCCGTGCTCAATAAACCCATCATCATCACCGAAAATGGCGTGGCCGATGCCGATGACCATCTCCGTGGCGAATTCATCAAAAAATATCTCTACGCGGTTTCAAAAGCGATAAAAGATGGCTACGATGTGCGCGGATTTCACTATTGGTCTTTGATGGACAACTTTGAGTGGGACCTTGGTTATGACGAACGTTTCGGGCTGTACGATGTCGATTTTAAAACACAGAAACGTACGCTTCGCGAAGGTTCGAAAGAGTATCAACGTATTGTGAAGTCAAATTGAAATTTGCGGGAATTCTATAAATTCGGTTGACCAATAACCGATTGTAATGAACACAAATGCACAACTTCAAAAACTGGCAGGAGTGTCGGCCATTGTTGGCGGCCTGATGATCCTTGTCTTCGCCATCTCTTCGGAAACCAAGGGAATATTCTTTGTCCCCGAAATATATTCTGGTGAACCTATTGACCGATGGCTGCAGAATATTTCAGACAACCCATCCTTCGTTAAATGGATAATGTTCTTGCCGATGATCGGATTTTCGAGCATGCTTTTATTCGGTGCATCCCTTTATCAATTGATTGATGGCCGGAAATGGCAAAAAACCTTGGCATTGGCGTCCTATACAATTGGGGTGGCTGCCGTGGTTTCGGCATTTGCATCACATCACAGCCTACTTAACTATGTAAGCGGATTGCTGGAGGCTGGGGAAATGTCCTTTTTTGACATTGAAAAATTGATCGGTTCGGAAGTTTTCAGATGGAACTTGTTCAACGACCTCATCGGCCCTCTATTCATAATTGTTCTTGGAACTGGGTTCATGTCGCTGGCCGCCTTGCGTTCGGGTCTTTTGCCAAAGTGGCTCTGCTTTTGGGCCTTCATCGTCTCCACACTTTTGTTCTTTTCATTATTGTCGGCATTCATTCCTGGTATTGAAATCCTCGGAAATGCGGCACCATTTCATATGCTTTGGCTGGTAGTTACCGGCATTTATCTTCTTCGTCTAAAGCCTCAATCTTAGATTGTGAGAGCTCTACAGATTAACGCTAGAGTTGCCGTTGTTTGCGTGATCCTTGCGCTGAATGCCGGCTTCTGCTTCTCCCAATCTCAGCACTGTTTGGCTGACCGCTATTCGCAGGACGCCCTTTTCGATAGCACCGATATTCAAGTAAGCGAGGGCGTTCATTTTGCGACTTCCATGCGTTGGCCAAGTTCAGTGATGGACAGTCTTCGGATGGATATTTACATGCCTGATCAAGGCATCGATCCAGCAGAAAAACGCCCGCTGATCGTCATGACGCATGGCGGAGCATTCTTGGCTGGAGACCGAACAGACATGGCGCCTTACGCCATGGAAATGGCCAGACGCGGCTTCGTCACAGCCACCATTTCCTACCGTTTGGGTTGGGAATGTGCAGCCACAGATGTTTTCGGACCGTGTATCAGTTGCCAATCGGAAGCATGGCGATTGAAGGCCGCAGTTTACCGAGCCGTTCAGGACAACCGCGCAGCTACCCGCTATTTGGTTCATCACGCAAATGACCTTGGAATTGACACGGCTTTCGTCTTTCTGCAAGGCGAAAGTGCTGGTTCCATCACTTCGCTGCATGCTGCTTTTTGGGATCAAACCGAAGCAGAAACCTTCTGCTCCACATGTTTGGATGAACTCGGTCTGCTCGATACCGCTGGAAACAATCTCACGGAAACCTTCACCATCAAAAGCGTGATCAACAATTGTGGCGGCCTCGCAAACGTGAACCAAGGCGTAATGGACGGGCAGAACATTCCTGTCATCGGATTTCATACCGAGTGGGATTGCGTGGTGCCGTACCAAAGCGGACCGGTGCTCAACTGTGCTCCAGCCAATTGTGGTGCCTTCTTTTGGGTAACGGGTTCAGATTATATCCGAGCGAGGCTGAACCAGAATGGCATTTGCTCTAATATGAACCGCAGGTTGGCCAATCTCAATCACTGCGATTATCCGTTCGGTGCCATTATCGGGAAATCAAGCTGTTTTCTGAAAAACATTCTTTGCGATAACTGCAGTTCATCCGTCACCGACCAGATCTGGAACATTCCCGATTGCTCGGCTGGTGGAACCATTTCCGTTGAGGAAACTGAGAAAGAAGACCTTGTAACCATCATCGGAAATCGATTGCTTTTCAATCACCCAGAGAAAATCCGTTCTGTCAAGATCTATGATGTTTCGATGCGGTTGATCTCAGTTGTTCATGTAAGCGGTTCATCCGAAGTTCAACTTCCTTCTTCGCTGCGCGGATGCATGTTTGTGAAAATCGATGCGGAGAATGGTCCTTCGGAAGTCAAAAAATGGTGCAATTTCTAAGTCTTGTCCATGCTACCAATTGAGGTACTTTTGCAGCCTTCGAAATGAAGGAAAGCGACAACGATAAAAAGCACATTGCCATTCTGGGCTCCACGGGTTCTATTGGAACGCAGGCCCTCGAAGTGCTGGAAGCCAATCCGAATGCGTTTGAGCTGGAAGTGCTGACCGCACATTCGAGTGGTGACCTACTGATTGAGCAAGCGCTGAAATTCAAACCAAATTGCGTGGTCATCGGTGATGAGACGCAATTCAAGAAAGTTCAAGATGCGCTGTTCGATGAAGGCGTCAAAGTTTTCGCTGGCGCAGATAGTTTAGCGCAAGTCGTTCAGATGGAGGAAATCGACATGGTGCTTACTGCACTGGTCGGTTATGCAGGATTGAGACCAACCTTGGCTGCCATCGAGGCTGGAAAACACATCGCGCTAGCAAACAAGGAAACGCTGGTTGTGGCTGGCGAAATCGTAACTGAACTCGCGAAGCAGAAAGGCGTGAACATCTATCCCGTGGATAGTGAGCATTCGGCCATTTTTCAGTGTTTGGTAGGTGAGTTCCACAACCCGATAGAGAAGATCTATTTGACTGCTTCTGGCGGGCCATTCCGTGGACAGAACCGCGAACAATTGGCTTCGGTAACCAAAGCTCAGGCTTTGAAGCACCCGAATTGGGACATGGGCGCTAAGATCACCATCGACAGCGCCAGCATGATGAACAAGGGTTTGGAGGTGATTGAGGCCAAATGGCTTTTCAACCTGAAACCCGAGCAGATCGATGTGATCGTTCATCCGCAGAGCATCATTCACAGCATCGTTCAGTTTGAGGATGGAAGCATGAAAGCGCAAATGGGTTTGCCCGACATGAAACTGCCTATTCAGTTCGCGCTCGGTTATCCGAACCGATTGAAATCTGATTTTCCGCGCTTCAATTTCCTGAACTATCCGCAGCTCACATTCGAGCAGCCCGACAGCCAAACGTTCCGTAACCTTGCGTTGGCCTTCGAAGCCATGAAAATGGGTGGAAATATGCCTTGTATTCTCAATGCAGCCAACGAAATTGCGGTGGATGCCTTCCTGAAAGACAAGGTGAGTTTCCTCGGAATGTCGGACGTTATAGAACAAAGCATGCAGCGCGTGGCTTTCATAAAAAAACCTAATTACAACGACTACGTGGCAACAGATGCGGAAACGCGCTTGTTTGCTTCGCAACTAATGAAGAATTATGAATGAGAAATTAATAATCGCTCGTCATGCTGAACTTGTTTCAGCATCCGAAACCTTGGTAAAACAGACCCTGAAACAAGTTCAGGGTGACGCGAACTGCCGAGTTTCTGCCCCAATTCATAATTGTTAATTCCTAATTTTTAATTCCCAAAATGGACATCTTAATTCAAGCTTCTCAGTTCTTTCTGAGCCTTTCCATCCTCATAGTGCTGCACGAATTCGGGCACTTTGCAGCGGCCAAGTCCTTCGGGATGCGCGTGGAGAGTTTCTACCTCTTCTTCAACCCGTATTTCTCCCTTTTCAAGAAGAAAATTGGCGATACCGTTTACGGAATTGGCTGGGTGCCGCTCGGTGGCTACGTGAAAATTGCAGGCATGATCGATGAGAGCATGGACAAGGAGCAGATGGCCAAGCCTGCCGAACCATGGGAATTCCGCTCAAAGCCAGCTTGGCAACGACTGATCGTGATGATTGGTGGTGTAACGGTAAATGTGATCTTGGCCGCGTTGATCTATTGGATGGTGCTCTTCGTGTATGGCGAAACCTACCTACCGACCAAGAACGTGAAGTATGGCATCATGTGCGATAGTCTGGCGCTTGAAATGGGTCTTCAGAATGGCGATAAGATCATTTCGTTGGATGGAAACGAGGTGGAGAATTTCTCGAAAGTGGGAATGGAGATCATTCTGAATGAGGTGAAAACCATTCAGGTGGAGCGAAATGGCGAAATGGTTGATGTTCAAATTCCTGAAGGAATGATGAGTGAATTGATCAAATCACCTGGCTTGATCTCGGTTCGAATTCCGTTCTACGTAGAGAAATTTACGCCAGCCTCGGTGGCCGAAGAAGCGGGATTTGAAAAGGGTGACCAAATTGTCGGGTTGAATGACAGCACCATCATCTATTTCGATGCCTTCAAAACTGCTTTGCAGGAATTCAAAGGACAGGAAGTAAACGTAAATGTGCTGCGCGAGGGCGAAGCAAAAACCATTGCCGTTTCAGTTCCTGAGGATGGACTTTTGGGCGTTTATCCAAAAGGAGATCTGAGCGAATTCTTCGAATTGGAAGAAATCAAATACGGCTTCTTCGAAAGCTTCCCGAAAGGAATTGAGAAAGCCAGTCAGACCTTGGTGAATTACGTGAAGCAGTTGAAATTGCTCTTCTCTCCCAAGAACAAGGGCTACGAGAGTTTGGGTGGGTTCTTGACCATTGGAAGCATTTTCACAACCACGTGGGATTGGCATCACTTCTGGAACATCACCGCCTTTTTGAGCATCCTTTTGGCGGTAATGAACATCCTACCAATTCCCGCTTTGGATGGAGGGCATGTCATGTTCCTATTGTATGAAATGATCACGGGCCGACCAGCCAACGAAAAAGTGCTTGAAGTGGCGCAATACATTGGGATGATCCTGTTGTTCTCGCTGCTGCTTTTCGCGAACGGAAACGATATTTACAAGCACTTCTTCAAGTAAACATGCTGCGTCTGAGGTTCTTCCTTTTTCTCCTATTGCCATTATTCTCAATGGCCCAGGCCGAATTGGATAGCACAGAAAAGACGAAGGTTCTCATCATTCCTTTCGAGGAAAAGCTGTTCTATTGCGACATCATGCGCGATTTGACCGAGGTGAACCAACTAAGCAAATCAGAGATCTATCATCGCTTCAGAAATGAGGTTCAATTGAGTTTGAAAGATGCGTTGAAAGACAGCATGGAAACGGCTTCTTTCCATTCGTCAGACAGCTTGACGCAGGATGAATTGGTGAATATTTATGAAGTACTTGGCTATGATTTTCTTCCAGTTCCCGTGGTGGAGGAAAAAGGCGAAAATGGAAAAAAGAAAAAGGTGCAAACGCCCGCTCCGAAGCGCGAAGTTGGTGTTCGAAATGGAGAAGTGGTTGCCGAACGTCAGGTGGTGGAACGCTATATGAGCGCAAAGCTGAAAAGTGTGGATGTCTTAAGGCAACTTCATTCTACCTACGGCTTCAATCGCTTTATTTTCATCAATCAGATGGATGTGAAAATGGACCTTTCAGACCCTGAAATGGCTTTCATTGACCCAAAGCGTGTGGTGGCCATCCATTACTCAGTGATGGATAAAGATGGAAAACCGATCTCGGGCGGATTGGCTTCAGAACAGTTTCTAGGAACGGAAAGCAACATCAATCATATTGTAGGAAGCACACTATACAAGCTTTCGGCCACGGTTCTTGGTTCGCTAATTAAAGCTGAGCAGAAGGGAGAAGAGGCTGAAGAAAAGAGCAAGCCAAAATCTAAGACGAAGCCAGAATAAAAAAGCACCGACCAGTTTTGGTCGGGGCTTTCTTGTTCCTGTCGTTAAAATATTAAAGAAGCTCCGCTTTCTGCTTAGCTGTTCCAGCCGTGGAACGTGTTCCTGTTCCATACAGGTAAACAATTCCGCCTACGTCATTGCCAGTTGGATTTCCGTTGAAAGAAAATTTAGGAGATGTGTAAATCCGCAGGTTACCTTCTGTTCTTGTTAACTGCATTGGCAATTCCGCAACCAAAGGAGCCGGCCCTTCGCTTGTGGTGAAAACGTAGTTCACATTTTTAACCCAATCACCAACATCGGCAATGGCTATTTCCAACTGCCACTGTTCTCCAAAAGATGTGCTACCTAATCGTGAACCTAGAATCACTGGTTCATCGCTCAAAGTAGATGTAACAGTGCCATCTTCGTTCTGTGTAAGGTCGTACTTAGCCAGTATCTGTGCGTTGGTTTCTCCAGCGATGAAATCCACATCATAGTTGCCACTACCATGAAGGTAAACCGCTCCATCGAAGTAAGCACTTGACCCTGCGCCTCCTCTTCCTGGGCCAGCCCAACGCGAAAGGCCAAGGTTCGTGTTGTCATGGGTTTTTTCCAAATAGCTCGGTTCAGGATAAACCGCATAGGTCGGGTCATCTGGGTTCGGGTAAAAAGGATTCGGAACGAATTTTATCTGAGCCACTTCTTGTGCCGGGTCGTCAGCAATGATCAACCTGATTTCATGGGAGCTATCAAAATTGGTAACGGACCGTGTTCTGAGTCGCGCAACTTTCGGTGCCTGCTCCACCGTTCTTCCCGAAGGATAAAGGAACATCTGAAGATCAAGTGTCTCCCCTTCCCATTTTTCAACATAGGTGCCGGCATCAATTGAAACATCAACGATGGAAAAATGATCGGTCTGCCCGAATAGGAACTTATTTCTTTCCGAACGGTAGATCTTTGAGTTTCCAACCTGTGAGAGTTCCGCTTCCACGACCACCGTTTCTTCCGTAGCGTTTCCATCTGGGTCTTCTCCACCCATGATGGTGTAAGTAACTCTTCCCTGTGGCCTACAGTTCTCGGGAAGAACTCCGATTCCCCTGAACTGTACCATCATCCGTCCCTGATTCTCATTGAACCAGATCTCCGGAATGCCTTCAGGATTTCCGAAACGCGCCTGTCCGTTGGTGGGTGTTGCTACACTGCTCACGCCTTCGGCAGCATTCTCTGTAAGTTCTTCTTTGCTGCATCCAGCAAGTAAAAGTGCTGCTGCGGCAAGTGTTAAAAATGAAGTTTTCATGTGTTTTCTCATTAGATTGAACTCAAAACTACCATCTGCCTAGGCCTCATTTCTTGTTCATCCCACGAATGGTCGATATGACTTCACGAATGGTCAACCGATCGGCCAACAGCATAGACGTAATTCCGTTCTTTGAAGTCTTGAAAAGGCTCACACTCTTCATTTTACTGCTCACTCCGTTCTTTACTTGGGCGCAGCATCCATCTTATTGGGTGCTCAACCACGAGCAAGGTCTGCCATCGCTTAAGGTTTATGATCTGATGGAGGATAGCCTTGATGTGGTTTGGGCGGGCACTTCAGAAGGGTTGGTTCATTATGACGGATTGTGGCTTCAAACGCTGAGAACAGAAACAGCACGCTCGCAAGACAGAAGTATGCTGCAAATGGGACCAAATGGTCAGGTTTGGTCCATGAACTTTGCTGGCGAGCTTTTTCTGTCGAGTTATGAATCGATGGAACAGCATCAGATTCCGGAAGATCTGCCAACCAGCAAGGTGAGTTACCTAGAGCGAATAGGTGATGAACTGTTCTTTATGACGCGCAATGAAATCTTGAAAAGTGACCTTTTGGGTAACGACTTTTCGTTGCTCCGTAAAGCTGCGGAGAACACTTCATTCTACGGATTGGCAGCTCCGAATTTTGCGCTTACTGCAAAAGGTCTCATTGATCTCCCTTCAGGAAATCGGTTAGCAGAGAAGGAGGAAGCCGCTTCTACCCTCTGTTCTTCCAACGGCAAAATCTATCAATACTATTACATCACTGGAACGGTGCTGGGATTGAATGCTGAAGGCTCCGACACCATTGTCAAAAACCTGAGGCGAAGCGAAGGGCCAACTCCACTTATCACAGGCGTGAGGAACACCTCTGCCGGTACGTGGATTCTGACCTACGATGGCGCTTATTTGGTTGAAAGCGCTTCGTGGCTTTTCCCATCAACACCCGTTTCGGATGTAATTGAGACCAAAGATGGTGCACACTGGTTTTCTACCCTTACCGATGGGATCGCAGTGGTGCCAGATCTGGGCTTGCAGCGCTATGGCAAAGAACCCGATGCTTTGCCTACACAGCGTTTCAACCGTGTGCGAAAACTGCCGAACGGAAACGTGGTGGCCACTGACAATAACGGAATGGCGTTGCTCATTCATCCCGAAAAAGGACTTCTTGCCTCTTTCAAATCGGAGTTTACCAGAGAAAGCGAAGTCCTTGCCATAGACACGGTCAACAATCGGATTTTGGCGGCCTTCGGAGACCTCTACTTGCTGGACGGAAACACGCTGAAACAACTCGACAAATTCTCTGGAAACGTGAAAAGCATTACGCTTTGGGGAGGGAATATTTCCATTGTGGATGCAACCAACCTCTATGCTTTCACTTATGATGGAAACCGATTCGGAGATAAACTTGATGTTTTTGATGTTGAACAAGCAGTGTATCAGAATGCAATTGATAGGGACGGACGGCAGTGGTTGCTCACGGCCACGGGCGCACTGGTAAATGGTTCTGCGTTCGTTGTTCCTAATTCAACCACCACATTTCGCCCAAGTTTGATGGCAACAGCTGCTGACGGCCGAGTTTATCTGACAAATAGAAAAGACAGCATTGCGGTTGCCGATAATGGTGCGTTCAACCATTGGTTGGCCATTCCTGGAATAATGCGCCAAAGCGGCACCATTCGCAGCATCTATGCTTCGCCTTCTCATTTGTTCGTGCTGCTTTCCAACGCCCTTCTCATTCATGATCTGAAAACTGAAAACTGGCAGCGGATTGGTCAAAGCGAAGGACTGCCATCTACCGACCTGAAAGATGTGGTGGCAGACAACAACCGTGCTTGGCTGGCCACCTTTAACGGGCTGTATTCCATCCCGCTATCGCAGAATGAAATCCAATTATCGCCAACGGTACAATTGCGCACGTTAAAAGTAAACGGTCAGGTAATTCCACTTTCGCCTAACCTTGAACTTCAGCACAACCAGAACGATATTGAGCTGATCCTTAGAGGAATTTCTACCAAAAGTCGCGGCCGCATTCAGTTTGCGTACAAACTCAACGGTTTGATGAATGATTTTGAGGTGAACGAGAACGGAGCGGTGATCCGATTTCGAGCACTTGCACCGGGCAGCTACAATTTGGAGGTTTTTGCGCTGGATGTGAACGGTATTCCAAGCGAAAAGCACCTTCAATTGTCGTTCGTCATTCAAAAACCATGGTATGCCACGTGGCCGTTTTTATTGTTGGTTGCGCTTGTGTTGGTGGCAACGGTCAGCACTGTTTTCTTGTTCCGCATCCGATACATCAACAATCGAAACTCGCAGGAATTGGAACGAAGCCGTCTGATGGAAGACCTCCGCGCTTCGCAAATGACTGCACTGCGAGCACAGATGAACCCACATTTCATGTTCAATGTGCTCAACTCCATTCAAGGATTGTTCACCATTGGTAAGACCGAAAAGGCAAACGAAGTGATGAGTCGGTTCTCCGACCTGATGCGTTCCATACTGGATGTGCGCGACCAGAACACCATCGGATTGGACAAGGAACTGGAAATGATCGGGCTCTATCTTGAGTTGGAAGCCGTGCGATTTGGCGATGAGTTCACATATCAACTCAAGGTTGATGCAGACATCGACCCGAAAAAAGTGGAAGTGCCATCATTGCTCATTCAGCCATACGTAGAAAATGCAGTGAAACACGGGCTGTTGCATCGGAAGGGAAACAAGAATCTGTCTGTTTCGCTCGTACTGATGGAAAACGCAACCATGCTGGAAGTGCGCATTGACGACAATGGAATTGGGCGCGAAAAAGCAGGCGAACTTCGGTCGGAAAAACACAAATCCTTTGCCACACAGGCAACTTCATCTCGGCTCGATCTGCTAAACGTGGAGAACGCGCACAAGATCGGTGTTGAGATCATCGATAAGAAAGACGGAGCAGGTAACGCCAACGGAACCTTGGTCATTCTGCGGATTCCGCTCACAGCAAAAGTCAGTTGATGGAATGAGAACGACCATTCGTATAAATTCTGCAGCGCGAAATCCGTTGTCTGTTAGTTTCGCCAAATGAGACCACTCCAAGTTGGCATCATTGAAGATGAGTTTTTAGCGCGCGAAACGCTAAAAGCTTTCCTCGAACGCCATTGCGAAAGCGTTGAGGTTCTGTTTATGGCAGGCGATCTTGAATCGGGTGTGAATGCCATTCGAGCACATCAGCCAGAAGCCATTTTCCTCGATATTGAAATGCCCGGCCATAGCGGCATGGAAGTGCGGAATCTTTTAGGCGAAACCACAGAGCCCCTTATTGTTTTTACAACGGCCTATGCCAATTACGCGGTCGATGCTTTTGGGTTGGAAGCGGTTGATTACCTACTCAAACCTATTGATATTGTAAAACTTAGGAGAGCGGTTGACCGTCTTCGCGAACGGACAAAAAAACAGGCCAAACTGAGCGATGGGAGCATCACCATTCCAACCACAAATGGGCAGTTGCTTGTAAAGACCGACAACATTCTTTTCCTAAAAGCCGATGGTTCTTACACCGAGGTTCACACCAATGCGGAGCGGCATCTTGTAAGCCGCAAACTCATTGAAATGGAAGAGTTGCTCGACCCCGAACAATTCCTCCGTGTACACCGAAGTTATGTGGTAAACGTGAGTAAGATGATTGAATTTGTGCGGCAAGCAAACAGCAGCCTGAAAATGGAAAATGGAACCATCATTCCTGTTTCTAGAAGCAATAAGGAACTGGTCAGAGGTCTTTTTCAAAGTAATTGATACCATTCATAGATCAGTAACGACCACTGGTGTAATGGTGCTTGCTTACTGAATTTGACTTGAAGAGTTTTGGCCATTCACACCCAAAATTCAACTACATGAAAAAGATTTTACTCACCCTTGGCGTTGGCGCTTTTTTATCTGCTGCCGTAGCACAAGACATCACATCCAATCTCGAAGCTTACGTCTCGTTTGATGGAGGAGATGCGATTATCGATGCAGGAAATGCACAGTATGCTGGCATCATAAACGGTGCTACCCCAGCAGACGACAGAAACGGAAACGCCAATTCAGCCATGTATTTGGATGGCAATGATTGGATTGACTTCGGAAATTATGCCGATTACCAATTCGGATACGATAGCTTCACCATTACCTGCTGGATGAAAGGGCATTTGAGTGGTTCTAGTGCAGGCTATGTAATCGGAAAACGTGGTTTTACAAACGGTGTTGACCGTGTATATGCTCTCACTTACAACTATACTAACGGAGGGCAAGCGTTTGGCTATTTCCGTGATAATAACGGATTGGCAACCACCTATCCAACAGCCAATGTGTTGGCCAACGAATGGCACCATGTGGCAATGGTTGTTGACCGAAGCAACGGTGCTATTGGCTTCTATATCGATGGAGCCTTTGTTTCTGGTGAACTATTGAGCGGAGGATTCATGGGACTTGACGCCAACGGAACCTCTTACGGAAACCTCGTGATGGGCCGCTCTTCCAATGGCGACCAATATTTTAAAGGATGGATTGACGAAGTGCGCATTTACAGAAGAGCGCTTACTGCGCTGGATCTTACATTATTGGCCGATCCTCCAACCATCGACCTAACCAGTAACCTGAAGATAGACCTTCCATTCTGTGATGGGCAAGTGGTGGATGAGACCACGCTTCATGACATGAGCACGCAGTTTGACGGCACATATGCCACAACCGACCGTAACGGCACAACTGATGCTGCGCGGGCGTTCTCAACAGGAAGCCAAAGTTATGTACAGCTTCCTCATGACCTGATTGCCAGCACCGATTTCACCATTGCGCTTTGGTATTATTACGTAGAATCTCCACTTACCGAATATCCTAGACTGGTTGATCTAAGCAAGCAGCTCAACTCGAACAATGATGCCATCATCCTTTATGCATCCGTTTCGGGCGCCAACGTTCCTTACTTATCTATGTGGAATGCAAGCGGAATACAACAGGTTTCGATGTATGCAGGTGGCACAACTTCCATAAACGAGTGGACTCATTTGGTTGTAACCAAGGTTGGAAGCCTTTACAGCATTTACATGAATGGTCAACTCACATCGTCTGCAAGCAACCCCTTCGTTCCGGCAAACGTGAATCGTATCGTGTCTAAATTGGGGAAAAGTGCTTACACAAGCGAGCCTGAATTGTTCCTTGGTTCAATAGATGATTTCAAAGTGTGGCAACGCGGCCTGACTGCAGATGAAGTTGATGCACTGTATAACGAGACCGATCCATGCGTTCCAGTTGTTCCGTGCGATGTTTATATCCCAGATGCAGTATTCAAACAAGCACTGGTCAATAACTCAACGATTAACACCAATCAAGACACAGAAATTCAGTGTTCAGAAGCTGCTGCATATTCAGGTTATATTGGTTTAAATAGCTTGGCCATTACGGATTTGACTGGCTTAGAAGCGTTTACCTCACTAACTCAGCTTGATATTGGTTATACCAGTGTTCCATCCTTCGACATTACCGCAAACACGGCTCTAACTTATTTCGATTGCTCAGGAATTGGGTTTTCAGGCGCAACATTGACATTTGATGCAGCCAATGCAGCGTTGCAAACTGTGTTTGCAGAAAGCAATCAACTGGCTGGCTTGGATGTAAGTGCGCTTCCAAACCTTTACTACTTGAAATGTGGTTACAATAACACGTTGGCAAATCTAGATTTGAGCCAAAATCCTGCTTTGGAAATCCTAGCAGTTGATAACAATTTTCTGACCGATTTAGATTTGAGCAACAACCCGCTGCTAACAGATCTTTCTTGTACTTATAACGCAATTGTAGCGTTAGACCTATCGGCCAATTCAAACCTCTTAACGATAGGTGTTTCAAACAATGCGCTGACCTACCTGAATGTGGCCAATGGAAACAATACCAATGTCACGTTTTACAACTCATTCAATAACCCGAACTTGGGATGTATTCAGGTGGATGATGTGGCCTATAGCAACGCCAATTGGACGAATGTGAGTTCATGGTCAACCTTCAACACGTATTGTACACCACCAATTACTGTTGGTATAGATGAACAAGAACCGACCACGCTTAACATCTACCCAAATCCGACCAAAAGCGAACTATTCTTCTCTGAAGCCATTGCTGGCGAGGTGTTAGACATAACCGGAAAGACCTTGATCCAATTCCCTATGACAAGAACACTTGATTTGAGCCAATTGGCCGATGGTGTTTACCTCATTCGCACCGCAAGCGGAACGGTAAATCGCATTGTGAAGAATTGAAAATAATGATGGTGGGTTTGA
>JAIPBM010000019.1 GCA_021739695.1 Flavobacteriales bacterium
AAAGAACTGGACAAGACCACTTAACGGATGGAACCTTACAATGTCACAGATGATGATCATATTTGAAAACCGATTGACACAACCCTGAAGGTTGGCCGCGGCCAACCTTCAGGGTTGACACAGTTCGTTGAACAGACCCAGTTGCAGCTCGTTGCTGTATAGTTTCTACTTATTCAAAGAGCGCCTTACAAATTTGCAGACTGGGAAAACATGAAAATCCTGTTGGGGCCGAAAAGCCCGTTTTTGGCTCGAAAACCCACTATTGTGGGGCTGAACAGGGAAAAAGAGCTTCTATTATGAGCCAAATTTGCGGACTAAAACCAAGTACAAGGATGCAGGCATTCACAGCCTGCGTCACAGCTACGCGACCCACCTGATGTAAGCTGGCACAGACATCGGATTCATACAGAAACTGCTGGGCCATTCAGACATACGCACCACCCTTATCTATGCCAAGATAACAGACCGCGACATCAAGAAAATCAAGAGCCCATTGGATAAGCTATGAAACATGCGCATTTTCGTTATCTATTTAGCAAATTCAAACATGCGCATTATTGTTATTTGAATTCCATCATTTTAATTTTCAATAGTTTAAATAAATAATGGAACATAAAAACATGCGCATATTTACAAGTTAGCGGTCAGGCTATGACGACACAACCGACAGAAAAATATGAACAATAAAATAGCATTAGCACTTGCGACATTGACGGTAATTTTAAACGGATTCATTGGACATTTTTTTGCTCCAAATGGAATTATGCTGACACCAATTTTTTTGACAATCACTACCTCACTTGTTTGCTTCGGGACAAAAAATATCAAAAGCATTTTATTAAGTGCGTTGACATATTTATTTGTAGCATTAAACGACATTTCAATAAAACTATACTCAGGCGGTTCACACGACAACGAAGGACTTGGATGGATACATATGCTTTTGTTCGTTGGACTATTGCCAACATTTGGAATTTTATTGGCGACAATTTTTAGGAACAAACAAGAAACATTGACAAACAAAATAATTGCTCTGGTAATGTTCGTAGGACTTATCGCAGGACACTTGCAACTCTTTAGCAATTTAGGACTTGGACGATATTATTGGTATAATTGGAATTGATAAAATTATATGCTAAAACGACTTAAAAAATATAAGGTTCTATTTGGACTGATAGTATTGGTTATTGCATTTGGCATTTATAATAGACAAGCATTTCCAGCAATCTACAGTATAATTTCAAGCTACTTTCAACCTGTCGACATTGAATACATAAAAGAACAAGGAGAATGGCTTGGAACAACTGGCGGACTTGTGAGATTTGACGACAACTCAGAAACTATAAGCGGTGACACTATTTATCGCAACAACGAACCAATTATGATAGTAAAAAGATTGAATAAAAAATTCAATGAAATGTATATTTACAGACTCGACAGAAAAACGTATGACACTTATACAAGCACAATTGAATTCACAAAATAAAGAAGCCCGAACCGCTAACACGGGTTTGGCAAAAGTGGCGGTTCAGTGCTCCGCAGACACATTTGTGGTTAATCAAAGTTTGGTTCTCCGCATCAACATTTGTGGTAAAAATCGCCACCTTCGCCAAGCCGCAAAACGTTATATGCCACCTTATGACGACAGACAATAAAATAAAGAACAATGTTTAAAAACCTATTTAATAAACAAAATAGCAAGACAAAAAGTGTTTTTCTTGCAGGTTGGGAAGTTCATTTGAACGGAGATCAACAATGTGATAATTTCATTGCGACACAAATTACAAATAAGGGAACTGTCGAGACACTTTACAGTGGAATTGAATTAGTTTTTGAAAATAATAAACTAATCAGAGCTTACGATTATGAAGAAGGAAACAGAAAGGACAGAGAACTTAAAGCTGACGAAATTGGACTTGAATACAAAAAGTTTGAAGAAAACAGATTATTGCAGTTAGTTGAAAACAAAGATGGACTACATCAACTCGGTGGTGAAATTCCAAACGACTTTCAACTACCAGAGAATAATTGTGTTGTTCCATTTCAATATTTGGGGTTCATTGACAATCAAGACAAAAATTTTAGTTGGTTACCTTTTAAAGTTCATTTGACTTGCCCAATTTATCTAAATATAGGTAATGTATTTTTAGACTATACAAATCCAAATAAACCGACAATAATCAATCGTGACGAAGTTGAAAAAGCTGATACTTCACACGATGACGACTTAAATCAAACTTCTGAGATAGTATTTAATGAAATGAAATTTTCATTTGTTGAAGAAGAAGAATTTTCAGGAACAGGACATTCCGGACTTCCAAATTGGATACAATACCCCGACATACCAATGTGCCCAAAATCGGGTAAAAGAATGAAGTTTCTTTGTCAATTAAACGGTGGAGTAACTGCAAAACGGACAAATGTTGAACCCAAAGACGAGTGGTATAGACACTATTATGAAGAGCTGAATTTTTGGGGTGACGGAGACTTATTTGTATTCTTTGAGCCGACATCAAAAGTTGCTTGCTATTTCATACAAAACACATAGAATGACAAGAAAGGCGGCATATAACAGCACCTACAAGAAATAGGCGGTTCAGTGGTTAAATGAAACTTTGTTTTTCGTATCAAGTTTTGTGCTGGCAGACAGTTTTGTTCTCCGAAAGCCGCCACTGCGCCAAGCCACAAACCGTTAGCTTTCCCCAGTCAAATTCATCCCACCCAAAGAAATCAGTGGGGTTGTTTGCAATCAAATTAACCTTTTATGCTCCTGAGATGTCGCGTCTTTCACTTAAGCGTAACAGCTCTGCTACTCCTCAAAACCTCAATCGCTTCTCTTGCGCATTCAAAAATGCTTGAAGGCACTTGCAAACCCCATAAAAAGTGCCGCTACATAGGCAACAACTCGTTCATTTAGTGGCGACATTCGCAGTCCATTTGATCATGAACATTCGCGCAGCAACAGAAGACGACCTGAGTGGGATCTTAACGGTTCTCAATCATCATATTCTCCACTCCACTGCCATTTGGAGCGAAGCGCCATTCACGTGGCTAGAGCTTCTGGAATGGTACCACGCACGCGTGGATGTCGGATATCCCGTGGTGGTGGCCGTTTCTGAAGACCAGACCGTTCTGGGCTATGGAACCTACGCCATGTTCCGTCCAAAATCTGGCTATCGTTTCTGTGTGGAGCACAGTCTTTATGTCAATCCGAACGTGCATAATAAAGGCATCGGCACCGGCATTATCACGGCATTGATAACACAGGCCAAAGCCCAAGGATTGCACACGATGGTCGGTGTAATAGAGGCCACCAATGTGCAAAGCATTCAGTTTCATGAGAAATTCGGCTTCGAAATAACAGGCAGATTGCCTGAAGCAGGTTTCAAGTTCAATCGCTGGCTCGATCTGGTTTTCATGCAATTGAAAATAAGCTCGTAGAGTGTGTATTTTTCGGCCAACTATCAACGCTCATGGCCGACATCCGATCTCAATTCCTGCTCAATCCTGACATCATTCATCTGAACCACGGTTCGTTCGGGGCATGCCCCAAATCGGTGTTCGAAGATTACCAGAAATGGCAATTGGAACTGGAACGAAATACGGTTGCGTTCTACGTTAGAAAAGGCCCTGAATTGCTCTTCCATGCGCGCAAAGCCTTAGGCGATTTTATCGGTTGCCATGCAGATGATGTGGTGTACACCATGAATCCGAGCTACGCGATGAACATCATCATCAAGAGCTTTCCGATGAAAGAAGGCGATGAGATCCTTGCCACCGATCTGGAATATGGCGCCATGGACCGTACTTGGAATTACTACTGCCGCAAAACCGGAGCGAAGTACATTCAGCAGAAAATAAGCTTGCCTGTAACAAGCAAGGAACAGATCATAGAAGCGTTCTTCAGAGGGCTTACTCCAAGAACAAAAGCGGTATTTATCAGCCACATTACCAGCACAACGGCACTCATTCTGCCTGTAGAGGAAATCTGTGCTCGGGCAAAGGAACTTGGGCTGATAACCATTGTTGATGGTGCGCACATGCCAGGACATCTACCACTGAATTTGGCCACCCTGAACGCAGATATTTACACGGGTTCGTGCCATAAATGGATGATGACGCCAAAAGGCAGTTCGTTCCTGTATGTGAAACGCGAACTGCAAGCCTTGTTCGATCCCTTGGTGATCAGTTGGGGTTATGAAAGCGATACGCCAACGCATTCACAATTCATCGATTATCATCAGCTGCAAGGAACCCGCGATTTCTCGGCATTCCTCAGTATTCCAAAGGCGATTGAATTCCGAAAGGATTTTGATTGGGAAACTGTTTCAGCCAATGCACGGAAGATTTCGCAAGCCAATTACGAACGATTTGCAAAAGCCACCAACGGAATGATCCTCTGCCCTATTACCAACGATTTTCTTGGACAGATGTGCAGCGTTCAGATCTCCTGTCCCGATTTTGTGAAACTGGGCGAAATGCTTTACCAGAAATACGGCATCGAAATTCCTGTTTTCCCGCACGGAAATCACGTGTACACGCGCTACAGTTTTCAGGGCTACAACACGCAGGAAGAATTGAATAAGCTATTCGCTGCCTTCGAAGAAATAAAGAAGACCACGAATCTACTTGGTTGATTCCCAAGTTAACCGCGCCATCTTTCCGCGCTTTCCCATCGCCCAACCAGTCGAATTGGCCAACGCGCAAGTGTAATAGCCTTCGTCCGTTATCGGAATCCAAGTAGCGCCATCTGTGATCGAATATTCCATTCCGGTCCTTCCGCTTGCAATCAGCAAATTGGCTTCGGAAGAATAAGCCACGCACGAACGATAACCTCTTGGCTGATCTTTGGAAATCAAGTTCCAGGTCTTTCCTTCATCCAGCGAAACAGCACAGTTTGCTAGCGAATTCGTGCTATCCAAATAGCATCCGCCAACCGCCACCAGACCATTTTTGGTCTTGGAAATCGAGAAGATGCCGCATCCGTCTTCAGAACGAAGCGGTGTGTCATAAGCCGTCCAACGGCCTTTGGTCTCTTCCAAGGTCATGATGCGAGCAGTTGCACCACCGCCTGTAGCAATGAAATTCACCTTATTGCCCGCAATAATTCCCGTTCCGCTAGCGGCAAAACCAGCTTCTTTCTCTTGTGATGGAACCATGAGAGATGGATCAAGTTCTTTCCACGTTTTCCCTTGGTCTTCCGAACGGAGAACCACAAACTTTCCATCGATTGGATCACCATAACAAAAGCCCACATTCCCACGGAAATCCATTCCATCCAGAAAGATTCCCGAATCCAAACGCGTATACACTTCAGTCCAAGAAATGCCGCCATCTTCCGTTCTCAGAATTCTTCCCTCCTCGCCTGCTGCCATGAGCAATGCCGTGTTGGCGTCAAACCCGTGAACATCCCGAAAATCGAGATGCGTAAAACCCGCTACCGTATCAGATTTCCACTCCATTCCATCTGTCATTCGCAGAAACGTTCCTCCCGTTCCGCTTGCCCAAGCAACGGAATCATTCACCAAATAGAGTCCTCGGATGCTTGCTTTCGTTACACGTTCGATAGGCTCGATGTGAACGCTTGCAATAGTCAGCTCAGGTTCTGTAGCAGGCTTATTACTACACGAAAAAAGACCCCATCCGCAAGAAGCGAACAGGGTCGTATGAATTAAAGTTCGAATCGATTTCATCGACCCGAAATTACGCGAAGATCATCCTCCTTTGTGAACCTTGTTCCGAATTCGGCTCAAGGTTTCGGGTGTTACACCCAACATGGAAGCGATGTAGCGCAAAGGCACGTGCTTCAGCAACTTCGCGTCCTGCGTCAACATTTTCCGGTAACGGTCTTCGGGACTCAAACTCAAATAATCCACTACCCGACCTTCCATATAACCGTAAACCTGCTCAGTTATCAATCGCCCCAATCGCTCCCATTTCGGAAAACGGTCGTACAGTTTCTGCATGCTCTGGTAGCTCATCACCAGCAATTCGCAATCGTTAATGGCCTGTATGTACGACATGGACGGCCGCTGAAGCGTAAAGCTTGTGTGGGCCGTGACAATATTGTGTTTTCCGAGCACCATAGTGGTTACTTCCTGATCGTTGATCTCGTAAAAAGTACGCACATATCCTTTGGTGATAAATCCGATGCTATTGCAGACCAATCCTTCATCTACAAAATACTCAGAAGCAGGAATTACCATGGGCTTAAAATGCGCCATGATGATCTCCATTTCATCCTCCGAGAAGTCAACGATTCCTTGTATGTAGCTCTGTAAAGCGAAAGAGCCTTCAATGCGTTCCAGTACTTGTTCCATTGTTTTTTGAACTTAAGAATTGATATAAGTCAAATGTACCGCTCAGTGTTGTACGGCAACGGAGAAGTAGGTTCGGATGGTTTATACGCACTGATTTCATGCCTGATCGCACTCCATGCGAACTTGAAAATGCGCGCAAAAAAAAGAGCGGCCCAAGGGTCGCTCTTTCATTGCATTGTGTCCGAAAAAACTACGGAAGTACGTTGAGTGTGATCGTGGTGAAGCTTTTCATCAATTCAGCCTTTATCACTTTGCCATTTTTGTAAGCGTAGCGCTCCTTTCCTCCATCAGGCAAGATCATTTCATATCGATGATCGCCAAGATCAACCACTTCCAGATCCATCGCATATCGCTCATTGAAAATGGTGCTTCTACCGATCGGCTCGTCAAAATACACGCAAGCAGAACTGTAGCTCACCAACTCTTTGCAAAGCTCCATTTCGTCCTCACCTTGATGTGTAATGTATCTGTCGCCTTCCCACTGAATCCCGAAACTCGTTTCCAAGGTTTCATCAATCCACGTTTTGGTAGTGGACGAGATCAGTTTTGAATCTGAATAAGAGGTTAGCAGCACCAATTTGTGCTCTGAAGGACGAATGAGGCCTGCAGCGGTCTTCGTTTCTACTCGGAAGTTGACCGTTCCGTTCACTTCTGTTCTGTTGGCGGTGTATGTTCCGATCGGTTTTCCGTCCAAAAGCACTTGATAATTGTGGTCTTCTACCGTTGCCGTTGGCCCGAACGAACTCAACAAGAGCACCGTTGGAATGAAAAGACAAACTAACTTTTTCATGGCGAGCATTTTTAAGGTTTACGCCATTCGACAACCGGTAGTTAGGTCATTTGTCGTAAAGTTTTCAACAGTAGCCGGAACTGCCTTCGTTTCATTGAACGACAACCAAGAAAGATCATTACTCCAAACTTGCTTCATATCAATGAAAGTTGATGCTCCATTCACATTCAAAGTGCGGAACACATAGTCCATCGCATCAACTATCTTCGCAGCCTAAATTTACAACCATGGCAGTAACCTTTCTTGATTTTGAAAGTGATATTCAAGAGTTGGAAGAACAGCTCGAAAAATCGCGTGCTATTCAGGAACGAGGCAAGGTAGATGCGAGCAAAACGATTGAAGAATTGGAGCTCAGCATTATTCTGCGCACCAAAGAGATCTACGGAAGCCTTACGCCTTGGCAACGGGTTCAAGTGGCTCGCCATCCAAGCAGACCTTATACATTGGCGCACATCAATGCGCTTACCGACAATACCTTTATTGAACTGCATGGCGATCGAACCGTAAAAGACGATAAAGCGATGGTTGGCGGTTTCGGAAGCATCGATGGAAAAACCGTGATGCTTATTGGACAACAGAAAGGCATCAACACCAAAATGCGTCAGTACCGAAATTTCGGAATGGCCAATCCTGAAGGCTACCGCAAGGCACTTCGCTTGATGAAATTGGCGGAGAAATTCAACAAACCTGTGATCACCTTCATCGATACGCCAGGAGCCTTTCCGGGTATTGAAGCGGAAGAGCGCGGACAAGGCGAAGCAATTGCGCGGAACCTGATTGAGATGATGCAATTAAAGGTGCCGATCATCTGTGTGATCATTGGCGAAGGTGCTTCTGGAGGCGCCCTCGGAATTGGCATTGGCGACAAGGTTTTCATGCTTGAAAACACGTGGTATTCCGTTATCTCTCCAGAAAGTTGTTCGACTATTCTTTGGAGAAGTCGCGACCATAAAGAGCAAGCGGCCACTGCGTTGAAACTCACACCACAAGACCTTCTTGAGAACAAACTGATCTCTGGAATCATTCCAGAACCATTAGGTGGTGCTCATAGGAATTACGATGAGACCTTTGCCAACGTGAAGAAAGAGATCAAAAAACACTTAACCCGATTGCATAATCAGGATCCACAGGAACGCGTTGACAAACGCATCGAGAAATACAGCCAAATGGGTGTTTATCTTGAATGGGCACTGACAAATGAGAAAGAACCTGAAGAAGAAGCATAATCCAATCCATTGCCCATTTAAATGAGTGTGAGAGATAAATATCAGCCTATCATCGGTTTAGAGGTGCACATGCAACTTATTACCGAATCGAAGGCATACAGCAGCGATAGCACTGAATTCGGAGGAATGCCGAACAGCAATGTGAGCGTGGTGACACTTGGTCATCCTGGCACGCTGCCAATGGTGAACCGTGAGGTAGTAAACAGCGCCATCAAGTTGGGGTTGGCCTGCGGATGCAGCATTCGAGAATATAACGAGTATGCGCGCAAAAATTATTTCTATGCCGACCTTCCAAAAGGCTACCAGATAACGCAAGACACCACGCCTATTTGCAATGGTGGGTCGATTCAGATAAAACTCGCTAACGGAGAAGCGAAATACATTCGTCTTACCCGTATTCATATGGAAGAAGATGCAGGCAAAAGCATGCACGATCAAGACCCATTTGATACGCTTGTTGACTTGAACCGTGCTGGAGTTCCTTTGTTGGAAATCGTTTCAGAACCAGACATCCGAACAGGCGATGAAGCCTACGATTACCTGATGGAAGTGCGAAAACTTGTGCGCTACCTCGAGATCTGCGATGGCAACATGGAAGAAGGCAGTTTGCGTTGCGATGCCAATATTTCGGTGATGTTGAAAGGCTCAGACAAGTACGGAAGACGCGTGGAGGTAAAAAACATGAACTCCATGCGAAACGTGCAACGCGCCATTGAGTTTGAGATTGACCGTCAGATCGCAGAATTGGAAGCTGGTAGAGAGATCAGTCAGGATACGCGAAGTTTCGATGCCGCCAAGGGAACAACCTTTGTGATGCGAAGCAAGGAAATGGCCAACGATTACCGCTATTTTCCAGAGCCAGACCTGCCACCAGTTATTGTGGATAAGCAATGGATTGCGGATGTGAAAGCCACCATGCCAGCATTGCCAAACGAACTACACAAGAAGTTCACGAACGATTTTGGATTGAACGAATACGATGCAGGCGTTTTGACAGAAAGCAAACCTGTGGCGCTTTACTTCAACGAACTGACTTCGCACACAACGAATTACAAGGCTGCTTCAAACTGGGTAACAGGCGATATCAAATCGTTTTTGAATGAGTTTGCTGTTCACATGGAAGATTTTCCGGTGAAACCAAAAACAATGGCGAAGCTGATTGCCTTGATAGACGAAGGGAAAGTGAGCCATTCGGCTGCTTCTCAGAAACTATTCCCTGAGCTATGCAAAAACCCTGATAAGGCTCCGCTGGAGATTGCCCAAAGTCTCGACCTCATCCAAGAAAGCGATAGCGGACAACTGGAAGAATGGGTAGATGCAGCATTGGCAGCGTATCCAGATAAAGTGGAAGAATACCGTGGCGGAAAGCAAGGCGTGCTCGGCCTTTTTATGGGTGAAGTGATGAAATTGAGCAAGGGCAAGGCCGACCCGAAACTGGCCAATCAATTAGTAAGACAAAAACTACAAGGATGATGAAACGAGCAATTCTTATACCGATGGCCACCTTCCTGTTTCTGGTAGGATGTGCCCAAAAAGACGCAACCATACACGGAAACCTGGCAAACGCAGAAGGTGAAACCATGTTGTTGGAACGTCTCTCTTCATCTGCAGCCGAAGGCGTGGATTCTGCTGAAGTAAGTAAGAACGGAGATTTTAAACTCAGTACGGGAGAAATCACCGAACCTGCATTCTACCGTCTTAGCGTCAATAAGAACAACTTCGTGATCTTGCTTTTGAACGCAGGCGAAAAGGCAGAATTGAAAGGAAATGCCCTTGATTTCTACCAGAGCTACGAGATCAGCGGTTCCGCAGGTTCAGACAAACTGAGAGTGTTGGACCAACGTCTGCGCTTGGATTACGAAAAAACAGACAGCCTTCGAAAGTCGTTTCAAGCGTATCAGCAAGCTGGGCATCCTCGCTTGGATTCCATTGCACAAAACATTGATGGCGTTTTCCAGCAAATGCAAGAAGAAAAACGTCAATACGTTATCCAGTTCATTAACGAAAATTCCAGTTCACTTGCATCGCTTTCGGCTGTACAATCGCTCAATCCAGCACAAGACCTAGATGTATTTGAGAAAGTTGCTGAAGATCTTACGGCAGCACTTCCAGAATCGGATTACGTTAAGAAATATAAGCTGCAATTGGTTGAGATGAAATCGAAACAACAGGCAGCCAGCAGAACGCAGATCGGAGCGCAAGCACCAGAATTGGTGCTAAAAACGCCTGAAGGCGAAACCATCAAACTTTCTGATTTCCGAGGTAAAGTAACGCTGATCGATTTTTGGGCTGCATGGTGCAAACCTTGCAGAATGGAAAACCCGAATGTGCTCAAGGTTTACAACCGATTCAAAGACAAAGGCTTCGAGATATTCGGTGTTTCCTTAGATCAGAATCAGGAAAGTTGGGTAGGCGCCATCCAACAAGATGGTTTGATCTGGAAACACGGTTCTGAACTCAAATATTGGCAATCGAGCTTTATCCCTGCTTACAACTTGGACGGCATTCCTATGACCTACTTGGTAGATCAAAATGGCATCATCATCGCTTCTGGCCTACGTGGTGCAGAATTGGAACAAAAGCTAGAGGAAATCTTCCAATAATTTGCCGTTCAATTAAGGAGTAATCCGTACAGAAACCATAGCAAGAGCACGTCATTGCGAGGAACGAAGCAATCTTTAACTATTCTGGTGAGAGATTGCTTACGTGTCACCTCCATTGTAACGATAGCAAGAACATTTTCACTTGTTCTGTTCATCTGCTGTTCCGTTTTTCCGTTTATCGGTTCTGGGCAGGAATACTTCCAACAGGAAGTCAACTACGAAATCCACGTTTCCTTGGATGACGAGCGGCACCAGCTCCATGCCACCGAAACCATCGAATACGTAAACAACTCCACTTCTACCCTCACATTCATCTGGTTTCACATTTGGCCCAACGCCTACAAGGACGGCCAGACTGCGCTTAGCAAGCAGATGCGGCAGGATAATGACCTCACGCTCTTCTTTTCCAAACCAAGCGACAGAGGCTGGATAGATAGCCTCGACTTTCAGATCAATGGGCAAAAGGCGCGCATGGAAATTGACCATCGCAACCAAGATATCTGCCGCGTATTCCTGAATGAACCGCTGGCACCTGGAGAACGGATTACCATTTCCACGCCTTTTACTGTTCAAATTCCGAAAGGCATCTTTTCGCGCTTGGGACATTTGGGGCAAGCCTATCAGATCACACAATGGTATCCAAAACCAGCGGTGTTCGATAAGGATGGCTGGCACCAGATGCCGTACCTCGGACAAGGCGAATTCTATTCCGAGTTCGGAACCTTCGATGTTCACATCACCTTGCCGCAGAATTACGTGGTGGGCGCCACGGGCGATCTTGTAAATGGTGAATCTGAACTCGCTTGGCTAGATGAAAAGGTAAAAGAAACCGAAGCAATTGCTGAATTCGATTACCGCGACATGTCGTTCCCTGCATCCGCATCAAGCACAAAAACACTCCACTATCATCAAGAGAAAGTCCACGATTTTGCTTGGTTTGCCGATAAGCGCTACCACGTGCTAAAGGGCGAAGTGGAACTTCCAAAAACCAAACGGAAAGTGACCACGTGGGCCATGTTTACGAACAACGAGGCCGACCTGTGGAAGAATTCCATCGAGTATCTGAACGATGCCACGTATTACTATTCGCTGTGGGTGGGCGAGTATCCTTACAATCAGGTAACGGCTGTGGATGGCGTGCTCTCGGAAGGAGGCGGCATGGAATATCCGAACGTGACCATCATTGGCGAAAGCGGCAATGCCAAGAATCTCGAAGAAACCATCATGCACGAAGTGGGACACAACTGGTTCTATGGTATGCTTGGCAGCAACGAACGCGACCATCCGTGGATGGACGAAGGCTTGAACTCCTTCATCGAATCACGCTATATGGATAAGAAGTATCCGAACTTGAAATTCAGAGACGTGTACGGGGGACGAAAGCTTATCAATTTTGGAATGAAGTGGGCGGGCGTTTACAATCTCGACCAGAAACATTTGAACGAACACGCTTATCGTTTGGCAGCACGAACCAATACCGATCAGGCCATTGATCTGCCGTCTGAAGACTACACCAGCATCAACTACGGCACCATCGTTTATGCCAAAACAGCTTTGGTTTTCAATTACCTGATGAAGTATCTGGGTCAAGAGAAGATGGACGAGATCATGCTTTCCTATTATCAGCAATGGAAATACAAGCATCCACAGCCAGAAGACCTCAAAAAAGTAATGATCGATGTGGTGGGAGATTCGCTACCGTGGTTCTTAGACGATGTGATCGGAAGTCACCGCAAACTGGATTATTCCATTGCACAGATCAAGAAGGAAGACGGAAAACTGAAGATAAAGGTGCGGAACATGGGTAAAATTGCAGGCCCTTTCCCCATCAGTGGTATTACTGGAAAGGACACAGTCATCACCCAATGGTTCGAGCCTGTGAAGAAAACCGGTTGGGTAACACTTGCCTGCAAATCGTGCGATCGTGTGGTCATCGATTCTGAAGAGGTCATTCCCGACATCAACCGCAAGAACAACAGCATGCGAGTGAAGGGTTTTCTGCGCAAAGTGGAACCGATACAGCCGCGATTTGTAGGCTATTACGAAAACCCTTACCGTTCTCAATTTGCCTTGGCGCCCACCTTGGGTTGGAACACTTACGATGGTCTCATGCTTGGTTTTGCCGTGTACAACGACATGGCGCCTGAGAACAAATTCAGCTACATGATCATGCCCATGTACGCCTTCGATTCCAAGACCATTACAGGCTCTGGCCGCATGTCCTACACCTTCCATCAAGAACATCGCTATCCCAATGTCACCATCGGGTTGGAAGGTCAGCGTTTCAACGTGGGGCGTATTTCTCCGTTCTACAATCCAACTGATGCCTACAGTCCGCAGTTGCCGCGCAACATCATGCGGCAATACTTGCTCTTCGATTTTCTTCCGAATAAGAGACGAAGCAATATGAATCAGAGTATCCGCCTGCGAAACACGATGTTTTTCACCGAACAGGGAAAGCTGATCCGCAACATTCCGCAGATCACCTACCATTTCAAGCGTGCATACGCTCCACACATTGCGGAGCTTACTGCCGATCTCCAATGGTTGAACAATGAAGCCAAGTTCGGAATCGAAGCCATCTATCGTTTCAAATTCAAACGTGGCTATGGAATTAGGGCGCGCATGTTCTTCGGCAAATTCATTAACCGCTCATCTACTCCTGCGTTCAATTTCCGAATGGCTTCCTTCAGAGAATTTCAAGATTACCTCTATGAAGGCACCTTTATCGGTCGTAAACTCGATAATGGATTCTTATCACAACAGCTGATGGAAGCAGACGGTGGATTCAAAAGCAATTTCTCCATAGGTAGTTCAAACGATTGGATCTTGGCGCTCAACCTCAGTTCCACTCTTTATCGCAGAATTCCCATCGAACTGTTTGCCAGCGTTGGAACTTACGCCAGAGCCAAAAGTGTGTTCCCCGGTTCTCAGCAATTTTTGGCCGAATTCGGAGTAAGCGTTATTGTGGTAAGGGATGTGTTGGAAGTGCATTTTCCCTTCCTTTACTCCAGAGATGTATCGGACAACGTCAAATTGGCCACCAACAATTACGGTCAGCAAATACGTTTTACCTTCAACCTCAACGAATTGAAACCGATCCAACGTTTGAAAAGCCTACTCAAGTAATGGTGCTAGCTAAGAAGATCTACTTCGCATCCGATTTTCATCTGGGCGTTCCGAACAAGGAAAAAAGCCTTGAGCGCGAGCGTTTGCTGGTGAAATGGCTCGATGATATTTCGAAAGATGCTGCGGAAGTTTACCTCGTGGGAGACCTCTTCGATTTCTGGTACGAGTATAAAACGGTAATTCCAAAAGGCTTTGTGCGCTTTCAGGGCAAACTGGCCGAACTCTGCGACAAAGGCATTCAGGTGCACATCTTTACGGGCAACCACGATATGTGGATGTTCCAGTATTTTGAAGAGGAACTAGGCGCTAAAATGCACCGCAAACCAATTACACTCGAACGGAACAGCAAGAAATTCCTTGTCGGGCATGGCGATGGACTCGGCCCTGGCGATCACGGTTACAAGTTCATTAAGAAGGTATTTTCCAACCCCTTATGCATCTGGCTCTTTAAATGGCTGCACCCAGATATTGGCGTGGGCCTGGCCAATTTCTGGAGTGGCCGTAGCCGCGAAGCCAACTTTGCTGCAGACGAGATTTACAAGGGCGATGAGAACGAATGGCTCTTGCAATACTGTAAGACCGCGCTAGAGAAGGAACACTTCGACTATTTCATTTTCGGGCACCGTCACCTGGTGCTAGACCGCGTGGTGGGCAATAACTCCCGATACATCAACCTAGGGCATTGGTTCAAAGAACCGCACTATGCCGTTTGGGATGGCGGGGAATTGAAGGTTGAAAGATTAAGTTAATGCACGATTAGGAACGGATTTTCTGGTAGTCGTTTGTTCACCTCAATTTTTGTTTGAGGAAGATCTGCAGGTCCTTGTTTGAGCCGTAAAGCACCAAAATGTTGTCTTGTTCGAGTACAATATCGGCAGAAACCACACCTTGCACCTGTGATTCAATCTTGTTTTTCCCTAAAACACTTTTCACCTCAACCTTTTTGATAATGGTAAGCACCAATAAATTGAACTGCTTACGAAACCCTACCTCCCTTACTGACCTACCAACATAATCAGCAGGAACTTTTGCTTCGATAATGCTGTAATCATCGTTTAATTCGAAGGAATCTACCACATTGCTCAAACACAATTTCTTGGCCCAACGCTCGGCTGTTTCTTCTTCTGGGTGCACAATTTCGTCTACACCAATGGCCCGCAATACTTTCTCGTGAAGCGGATTGATGGCGCGACTTATCAAACGTTTTACTTCCAGATTCTTAAAAAGTGCCGTGGTCATGATATTGGCTCCTTGGTCTTCGCCAATAGCTACAAGCACGATATCGGTGTCTTTCAATGGAAGGCCCGAAACGGTAAACTCGTCTGTGGAATCCATGCAAATGGTATGCGATATCTTTTCCTTGTAAGCATCCACCTTGGTCATACTGGTATCAATTCCAATCACCTCATTGCCCTGTTGTGTCAGTTTTTGGGCAAGGGATGCGCCAAAATTTCCAAGACCTACAATTATGTATTTCATTCTTAACTGATTTAATTTATGGTCACTTCCTCTTTCGGGTACCGGTAGTTTTTATGCTTCACTTTCTTGAAAACAGCAATTACCAGAGACAACATGCTGATACGGCCTACGAACATTACGATGATGACCACCAGCTTACTGGGACTGCTCAAGGCGCTGGTAATTCCTAAACTCAGACCAGTGGTACTGTATGCCGAAAAACATTCAAACGCTATATCCAACAATTCCTTTTCGCGATCAAAATGAGCGATGAGCATAATGGCAAAACCAATGACTATCAGCGATAATGATATGATGGCAAAGGCTCTTCGCACCGAAATATCCGCTATTTCCCTTCTGTAGATCTCTATGCGCGACTTTCCTTTTGCCAGACTCAGAATATTGAGTGTGGCAATGGCAAAGGTGCTTGTTTTAATACCTCCACCTGTCGATTGAGGCGAAGCCCCGATCCACATCAATAGAAAGACCATCATCTGCGTTGGAAACGCCATGGCTGCTGTATCTATGGAATTGAAGCCTGCGGTTCTTGGCGTTGTGACTCCGAAAAGTGTAGTCACCATTTTTCCGAAACCATTATGTTGGGCCAAGGTGTTGTTGTATTCAAGAATATAGAACATGATGAACGCCACGAAGGTGATGGATAGCGTAGTGAACAGCGTAATGCGGCTGTTCAGGTTCAGTACCCATGGCTTGTATTTGCTTCTTCGAGATGAGAATAAGGTGATGACCTTGTACTTCAGGAATTTAAGGATGTTGACCACAATAGGGAATCCCAATCCACCTAGTACGAACGTAAAAATGACAACCAATTGGAGGTAATAGTTGAATCTGAAACCGTCCTCGTAGAAACTATTGGACAAGGTGGAGAACCCTGCATTGCAAAATGCCGATATGGCATGAAATGCAGAGAAAAAGAGCTGTTCTGACTGCGACTGGAAATTGCTCGAGTCGATGCTTGAATAGATCAACATTCCTGACACCATCTCAATGCCGAAGGTTATTAGAATGATGTTTTTGAGAGTTGAAAATACTTCGGCCATTTTTTCGGAGCTCGTCATGTCTCCCAATGCGAGTTGGTTCTCGTAAGTGGTTCCACCTTTAAAGAAGTAGCTGAAATAACTGGCAAAGGTCAAGATGCCCAAACCACCCACCTGAATAAGTATCATGATGATGGTCTGACCGAAAACGGTGAAGTGCGTACCTGTATCCACCACAGCTAAGCCTGTTACACAGACAGCACTTGTTGAAGTGAACAGAGCATCTAGGTACGATATACCGTCATACGTTGCTTTGGGCAACATCAATAGTGACGAGCCAAACAGAATGATGGCCAGAAAACTGAGAATGAAGAGTTGTGCCGGATTTAAAAATGCCCGATTGAAGTTGATCCTTATCTCAGAAAACTCGCGTATGAAACTGAAAACCACCGCAATATGAATCCAGATGGGATTTTCAAGAAGCAGATCCGTTTCGAAGGGAATACCTACAAACAGATACATATAAAAAATCCATAAGGTGAAGGAAACTGAAAGGAGGTCGAAGACAATTACTTTTCTATCGAACGAACCTACCTTTTTGATGTAACGCGTGAAGGTGGATATAATGCCTATCGCAAGGACGATGAAGTAAAAATCATCCAGAAGCTGTTGGTAACCTTCAGATTGCGCAAACCCAAAGTCTGAAATAATGGCAAAGAGTCCAATAAGGCTGATCCAAAATGTAATTCTGAAAAACAGGTTTATATCGAACTTCATTCACTTCAGATTTCTTGCTGCCACATCTTATTGGGAAGTGCAACTCGCCACGCTTTCAGTCTGCATAACTCGGGACAAAAGTAGAAAGGGCTTGCTTACCATGGTGTTATTGCTTGTTTTTCCTGCAAACAATTGTTGCAATATCTCCACACTCCATTTCTTAGTTCCTTTTTCCTTAGCCCTTATCAGCTTTAGGCTGGTCATAAAAAAACTTCCCACCCGTATTGCTACAGATGGGAAGAGCTAATAACTGGGAATTGAGAAGTACTATTCTGCTTCCAGCACTTCAATTCGTTGCAGCAGCTGATCGATCAACAACTGTTGGGCCTCCATTTTCTGGTTCTGTTCTTGCATGGCCTTTACCATAATGGGAACAAGGCCTACGTAATTCACTGCTTTAAAATCAATGGATTCGATGTTTTCTTTAGAAACCAACCCTTGCTCAAAGCTTTCCACATCTTCAAAATGATTGGCTTTTACCAATTGAGGATAGATCTGCTCTAGATCCTGAGCCATGATACCTACCTGCTCTCCCTTTGGTAAACTCATTTTTCCATAGATGCCGTCCGTTCGATACGTGTAGGTTTTTACAGGCAGTGCTGTGATCGTTGCCAATGCAGTACGGTAATCTTTGATATTGGATTTCAGATCGGCATCTGATGGCAGGTAAGATCCTGTTGTGTAAACATCACCGAGAAAATAACCGCCCCAGTTTGTTCCAGTACCAACTGCGTTGCCATAAACGGCATAGGCAGCATTGCTTGTACCTCCTGCAAAGCCATAAACCCCATAGCGCGTGTTGGTTCCGCTCATAGATGCCTCACCACGCACGCCATACCAGCCTCCTTCTCCTCTTACACCAAAACCATAATAAGCATTGACCACATTACGTCCAAACACGCCAACCACATCGGCAAATCCAGTATGGTTAGCTTCGCCATGTATTACATGGGTTGTTGTGCTGGCCACATTATTGGTGAAATAACCTGCATAATCTCCCTCAGTGGCCGCCACATGCAACTTCCCTATAGGAGTACTTGTTCCTATTCCAACATTTCCGGTGGTCCGTTCTATCATCAGTCGTTCAGCTACACCTAATTCAAGAATTCGAAAATAATCACCTGCGTTGTTGTTACCGATAAGCCACATCCCAGAACCAGCCTTATATAAACGCAAAGCGGCATCACCATCTGCTGCATCAATATCTACCACACTGTAATTTGCGCTGGATTTAGAGCGGATACCTGTACTTCCACTGTGATACACATCCAATTTATAATTAGGAGAACTTGTTCCCATACCTACATTTCCTGTGGCGTTGATCACCATCCTATCTGTAGCCGAACTATAATCTCTGAAAATAAGCTTATTTGGACCTGTGCTTGCCGAACTGTTGGTGGCACTTATGGTCCATGACTTTGTTTCGCCATGCAGCATTATTGCTGGGCCCGTGGTTGCACCCGTATTCTTAATTCTCAGACCGCCTGTTATTGTTCCGTCTGTTACAATTTCAAGTTTACTCGCAGGAGCGGAAGTTCCTATTCCGACATTGACACCATCATCAAAGATCTGCGAATTGCCTAAGGCGGTTGCCGCGGTGAATTTTGAGATGTAATTCTCTGTTCCGTTGGCGTTGGCAGAACCGGCAGGCCCCGTTGGACCTATTGGTCCTGCTGGACCTACTGGACCTGGGTTTGCAGCCGTTTCTGCATAAAGTGCATAAGGAACTGACAGTAACTGAGATGTACCCATGCTTTGGTAAGTGGTACCACCTGTGGCATCCAGGCCTATTTCTATGTAATAGACGCCACCCGACCACGATATGGCCGCCATATTGGCGAAGGTGGGCGTTCCATCTCCAATTACAAGATTGAACAGGCCGAATGCATTGGTGGTTACCGCATGCGTTTCTTCCATCACCGTAATGCCCGAAGGCGAAGAATGGTGAATAGTGACCTTTACTCCAATGTTCTGATCAGGAATAACGTTTCCTAGGCTGTTTCGGGCCACGCCCTGATAATTGAATTTCTGTGGGGTCTGTGCCGATGCAAAAAGCGCGGCAAAAACAAATAGTAGAATGCTCGAAAAAGTTTTCATGATCGTTAGGGTTTGTGTAGGATAAAGTTGAGTTGCTACCCCGAAACAAATAATGACCATGGTCAGAAAGATGGATGAGGTTTGAAAGCCCCTTACCTATTTGGTTCCGTATTCTTGTTTCTGCTGAAGACAAGCACGAAAAATATGGAACGAGATATGAGAAAAAGGAGATGCTTCTGTTGTCTTTGACGGGTTCAAGGCAAACGCCACCACGGTAAATAATCGTGGGACTTGCATGCATTTCGTACCATAAATAGCCAGATGCTGTGCTTTTTTAGCATATTTATCAGAATGATATTCTGCTTATAAATGAAAGGCTATCAATTGATGTTGGAAGCCCTTGAACGTCCATAAGTTGAAAACCGATAAAACCGACCACAGCCCACCTTAAATAACCATGAAGTACTTCTTAACCGGACTTTTACTCCTAGTCCTTTTGTCTGTAAAAGCTCAGGTAAAGGTTTCTAACGACACGCTTCATTGGAATTCGAACAGACCACTTTCTTGGAACGACTTTAAGGGACAGCCAGAGGAAGGAGGAACTTTAAAAGGCCAAATTCTTTGTTTGAATCTTGGAGGTTTTCAACGACAAAGCGCCCATCACCAAATACACTTCAATATTGTGAGCGTATTTGACCGAATGAATTCTTGGATGCCCGTAAAGGACCGGACGGATGCTGGTCTCAACTATTTCCAAGTGATGTTCAACATATACGAGGTGCATGCGCGGAAAATGCGAGAGGCGTATGCACTAAGCCGAACAAGTACTAATCCTGATGCCGAATTTCAAGAAAAGTATAGCCATTCTGCCAACGACCGATCTGCCGAACTCGAGCAATTCAAAACGGAAACCAAGCTTGGTATGGATACCACGGCACTGGTCACTTGGAGATTGAAAGTGGATGAGGAACTGAAGGCTTTGGAAGCCTATGGGCAATGAGTGCCTTTGTTAACGGCAGGCGCTGGCGAGCGTTTTTTCCTTTTGGGTAAAGATCACTTTCAATCTTCTTACAACTCCATCCACTTTCCTTCCCGTTCTGTGGCGTCCCAAATCTTGAGGTCGAGTTTTTGAGCAAGATCTTTGGCGAAAACAAGTGCTTCCCCCACTTTTTCCGTTTCAAACACGCGGATGCGTTTGTTCTGCTCTGTGGCCAGATTAACTTGAATGACTGTCTGTGTGGTGGTTATGCTTGCGTTTGACCGTCCGTAGGTTGAGCTAACGAGCTTGGTTTTAAAAACAGAAACACATTTGATTTCTGGCAATGGTTCCCATCGACCAAATCCTTGCGGCCCTAAAGCGCTTATCATTCGATAGGTCCTTTCCTTATAATTCACTTCAATTCCGTTTTGATACGCAAGAAGTCCGCCAGCTCCTAGGGCCATCATCACTCCAAAGAACGGAGAGTAAGCAAGTCCGCCAATACTAAATATGGCAGCAAGTATACCCATGATCTTCATTGGCATGGGTTTGTCTCGCCTGTATAGGAATCGATATATGTTTGTTTTCATTAACTATCTGTTTGGGTGTTTGGTTTAATTATGTGCTAAAATATGCTACATCGTTTCTCCTTTAGTTAGCTGGTGGCTTAGAAAGCCGCTACAAACAATTCGTAGCAACTTTATTTATGGAGATCTTTCTCCGATCAGGTATCGGATTCGCAGAACGAGCTTTCGAATATTTTGTTCAGTGTGCGGTTTTATGTTATAACAAAAGTATATTTACTTCTCAACAACAATTCAAAACCACGACAAGAAATTTTAGCTTATTTGTTGCCGTCCTATTCGTTTGGTCGGCAAGTTTCGGCCAATCTGCTTCTTCTGAGAACGGAATCGATAGGCTTCGGGCCAAGCACAGAAAAGCGACTGAATTAAGACTTGACCAAACCTTGAACGACCTGCCTGTTGATACAGACTGCAGCACTTGCGGTGGTGGGTCTAATACGGACGATGGCGTTTTTGGTGGTGGCACCATTTACCTTACAGATACACTTAGCTGCGGCACTTGGGATACCGAATTAAGTGAATGGTACCCTGGCAATAGACAGATAACCACCTACAATACGGAAGGCTCTGCCACTTATTTTGAAAGTCAGTATTGGAATGGGGCTACTTACGAAAATCAATCAAACACTTCCTACACCTACGATGCCAATCAACGTGTGCTATCGGAAACAAATCAGCAATGGAATGGAAGCGCGTGGGAAAACAGCTTCAGAAGAATCTATATCTACGAAGCCAATGGAGCCATACTTACCGAAACCCAAGATAATTGGGATGCTGGTGCTTGGGTACATAGCACGTACAACGAATATGTCTATAATGGTTCCGGTTTCGAAACCAGCTCCACTTTCAGCAATTGGATTGGCGGAGCGTGGGAGACCAACAGTAGATACCTCTCTGAATATGACGGTAACAATTTCTTGGCCTCAAGCGAATACCAAGGTTGGACAGGAAGTGAATGGGTCGGTACTTTCATCGATCTCTACACCAACGATGCCGTGGGTAATGTGCTCGTTTACGAATCGCAATACTGGGATGGAACCATCTACTCCAACAATTATAGACACACATCAACGTATGATGTGAACGGAAATGAAACCTCTGGCCTAGACGAAAATTGGGATGGCACCCAGTGGCTGAACAGCTATCGGTCCTTTGCCACGTATGATGTGATGAGCCATCTACTCACCTACAATTCGCAATCGTGGGATGGCACGGAATGGATAGAAGAGTCATTCGAAACCTATACCTATAGTGCCACTGGAAAGATTCTTTCAGAAACCTATCAGGCTTGGGATGGGAATGCATGGCTTTATACCGATCAATACCTTCATACATATAACGCCAGCGATTATCAGATTCTTATGGAGCAGTTTGAATGGGACGGTATTCAATGGGTGCCCACGTATGAATCGAGCTACACCTTTGACGAAAATGATATCCGTACCATTTCGCTTACCCGCGATTGGGATGGCGATCAATTTGTAAACTCCGATATGTGCGAATTGACCTACGCAGCAATCCAAACAGGAGTGGCAGATGCTAATGCACCGAAGTTGTCGGTATATCCTAACCCAAGCAATGGGGTTTATAACGTTGTACTGCCCGATATGCAGCCTTATGGTCTGGTACTTACCGACCTTCGAGGTCGCGAGGTGTACAGCCTTCAGGCCCAAGGAAGAGCAACCATTGATATTGAGCACCTGCGGGCAGGAATTTACCTGCTACGTGGCACCCAAGGAGAAGCAAGCTCAGTTATCCGATTGATAAAACACTAAGCCTCAGCGCTAGGAATAAGCTAGCACTCGGAATAGAAGAATGAAAAAACCGCCCATCGCGCTTTAGTGCGATGGGCGGTTTTCTTTCCAGCACCTATTTGATTACGGAAAGCCGCTCTGCAAAGACAGCATTTTGTGCCTTTACTAGGACGAAGTAATTTCCAGCAGGCCAATTGGCGCTGATGTTTACAGTTGCTGTGCCATTCAATGGCTGTGTGTGCAGCACTTGCCCCAGTAGGTTTCTCACTTCCAACACACCTTCTACCCCAGCCTGCTCAAAACGGACCGTAAACTGATCAGAACCGGGGTTGGGATAAATGCCAAAATGAAGTGCTTCCTCCTCTTCCACCCCAAAAAATATGGTTCCTGCATTGATAACTGATGTGTTGGAGCCACAGGCATTGCTTACGGTAAGGGTTACCACGTGCGATTGGTTGTCGGTATAGGTATGCGCTGGTGGAAAGCGTTCGGCAGAAGTCGTTCCATCGCCAAAATCCCAGAGGTAGCTGTCGCCTTCAGAAATAGATGCGAAGAAGAATTGGTTGGGAGTGGGCCAAAAGTAAGCGCAAGCAAAGCCAGTTGACTCTGCGTAATAAGCGTTCTGGCGAGGAAAACGCTATCAGAACGCCACCTGCATCAAAAGCTTTAACTGAAACGAATTTATCAACCCGGCTCTATATCACTTCTTCGTTAGAATTGAGAGGTTCTGTTGGGGTAGTGGGAATTCTGGCGAAAATCTTATTGCTTCAAGAAGGTGGTATTTGCAATCTTCCAGCTTACCTTCATTTGCATACAGAACACCAAGCAGGTTTTGTGCAGCAGCGTAATAAGGAATATCATAGGTCTTGTTTGAGATATTCATGGAAGTAAACTCAACCTTGGAACCTGGAAGAGCAATTAACCTCAGTAATTCTGAACGGGCATCGGAATCACGGCCCAAATTGTAATACGCTTTGGCCAGTTCATAACTCCATTTAGGAGACTCGACCCGCTCTGTTATAAGTATCTCTCCAAAAAGAACCACATCGTTAAGTTTATTCAACAAGATGGCACTTGTCATTCCTACTTCCAAGGTCTTTTCAGTATTACGGAATTTCAAAAGATATTTCGATGTGGCCAACGCGCTGCCGTACTCCCCTGCTTTCAGGTAATATGTGGCAAGCGAATCATAGTACATCAGTTCATTGGTGTCGGCCGACATGAGCTTATAGGTTGCTTGAATGGCTGTGTTGTAATCATCCAAGGATTTTGCGCGATGAATAATGAAATTAAGTTGGTCATCGTTGGTAGAATCAAAATTCCTACACCCTACAAACAGCGTAAGAAGTACTGCATAAGTGCCTATTTTTTTCATGATCTAATCGAAGTATAAAATGTCTCTCTTGTGTAAATGTGTGTATTCAATGTCTGGTGTTATTAACCGTTCTATCCTATGCGTCCAGTTCCCAACTTCATCATAGTACCATTTGTTAAACTCAGTCATTCCTGCATCGGTAAGCAACTTTTCCGATTTAAGTCGACCGTCTGTAAAATACTGAAATGACCAATGAGATACCGTTGTGTTCCGTTCATCTGTCTTGGTTCTTTCCATTAACTGTCCTTGGTCGTTGTACAACCAATTTGATTCATAAAGAACGATTCCGTGTGCACACTTCTGTTTAAATGTAATCTGCCCTAGACCATTGAAAACAACCCATTCATAGTTCACCGTGTCCGGCAAACCATTTTTAAGAACAATTTTGAATTCGGAATAGCCATCAGGTTGGTAATAGACATATTTGGCATCTCTTAGTAAGAGCTGCTCACCTTCGTAACGGGTAAAGTTCTCGAGAGAAACGACAGAGTCATTCTCGTACCGTGTCTTTCTTCTTGACAAGAGGGAGCCTTCGTCATAGCTTATCTCATCGATAATCCTTTTTTTATCATCAAATGCCCGTTCAATGCGTTTTTCAACTTCGCCTTTCTGATCCACTTCCTCAAACACAGCCCACTGGTTGCCAAAGCCTAGGTACTCATAGGTGAACTTTCCCTTGTACACATCATTTCCGTCAAACCGATTAACTTTTTTCAGTCTGCCCACGGTGTCATGGTCATACCTTAGTATGTCACTGATCTGAAGACCATCTCTTTCCTTCAAGTATTTTATCTGTTCGATAAACAGCCCGGAAGATGAGTAGCTGTAATAGTTGAGCGCTACCGTAACGGAGTCGTCTTCAATGCGTTCGTATTTCAACAGGTTCTGATGATTGTCGTAACTGATAAGTTTTCGCTTACATTCCAGGCCGTACATGTTGCAGAGAGACCTTTCGGTCATATATCCGTTTTTATCGAATACGAGCTTACTAGGCCACCGATTAGCGTTTATCTCTGCATCAATTGAAAACGTATCTCTCGAAACATGTGCATTAAACATTCTGTATTCTACCTGTTTAACCGCACCGAGCAGCTTATAATTCCGAAGAATTTCTATATTTCCAGCATCATCATGTTGACCGAAAGATGATGTAGGGAATACAAATGCAAACAGAAGAGATGGGTACATCCAATACAGGCTTCTTCTAATCATGAATCGTACAATCATAAATCTATGGTATAGGGTCGAATCGGTTTTATTTACAGAACATACTGTTGTACCCATTAGCGTGTTCCGAATTCTGTGGGGAATACTCATGTCTTTCAACTTTTTTGAAGCGCTAACTGCCCGTGGCGAGTACAGGTATTTTAACACCGTATTTCATTTCAGGTACCCTGGATTCGAGTTTATTCCTGTTTTAAATGACCAATGGTTATTGGTTGTCTTTGCTGTAGGACTCATAACATCCATCTTTCTTCTATTCGGATATTTTTATAAAGCTGCATCTGTTGCTCTTTTTATCGTTTACCTCTATGTCTTTTCCATCGACCAGGCGTACTTCAACAATCACTACTATTTCTATTGCTTGGTTAATCTGTTCTTTCTGTTCGTTCCTGCAAATCAACACTTCTCGCTAGATCATTTTTGGAGAAAGACAAAACCAATTAAAACCTATCGGTGGATGTTGCTATTATTTCAGTTGCAGATCTGTATCGTTTATTTCTATGGCGGTGTATCAAAGCTTCTGAATCCAGAATGGCTTTCCGGTTTGGCTGTCAAAACCTTGTATACCAATATATCGAATCGACTTGAATGGGGATTAGGACAAGATGAACTTACAATTGTAGCGTTAATCGTAACCTTCGGGGGCTTGATCTTTGACCTATTAGTACCGTTCGGGTTGATGGCAAAAACAAGATGGATCAAACTACTCTCCTTTTGCTTCATATTCTTCTTCAATATAAGTAACGCCATCACTTTACAGATCGGTACATTCCCCTTTGCCATGATGGCATCTGTTGTCTTGTTCGTGTTTCCTGCACCACAAGGTCATTTTCGAATTACACAAGCAGTTGAAAAGAACAAATCCTTGGTTATTGGGCTTATCGCGATCCATTTCGCATTTCAATTAATTTTTCCACTCAGGCATTTGGTCGTTAATGGGAATGTGTTTTGGACAGGCGAGAGTAAGATGTGGAGTTGGCACATGATGTCGGGTGGTAGCGACATCAGCGCTGCATTTTTCTTGGCAGAACGAGATGAAAAGGACCAAGTGCTGCAGTGGCACGAATTGGACCCCTCAAAGTTTCTGAATAAGACCCAGCTTAGAAACTTAGGCAAATATCCTGCACTTATTCCACAATTTGCAAAATTCTTAAAGCGTGAGGCCGAGCTTGCCGGAATGACCAATGTGGCGGTATATGCAGATATACTTGTGTCTCGGAATGACAAACCTTATCGTTTTATTGTACATCCTGAGCAGGAATTGTCAGGATTGAAATACAATGTTTCTTTAAAACACAACAATTGGATATTGTTATATAAGGAGGAGAATCAACGATTGTATCATCGATAGCAACCATATAACTCAACTGCTACAACTTCCTTATTCAACTTTGATTATCCACACAACAGACATATTGGTTACCCTGGTTTCAACGCCTTCGTTCTTAAATCGCATCCTGTCATTGGAGTAGTACTGCTGAAACCAATCTGTATACTCTCCATCATCATCAAGTTGACGAGTATTAGCGCCCCCATCATCGGCATCTTGATTCACTTCATAAAAGTTATTTGAGGCATCTGTCTCAAACACACCACTTGAAGTGTGACCTCTTAAAAAATGCCCTTTTGATGCATCTCCAGATTTAGAAGTTGTACCTCCGTTGAGGTTTGGAATGGTTATGCCATTTCTTGAGGACGGGCTTCCATCACATTCTTCCCAACCTGATGGCAATGTGCCAGCCCCCCCATTTTTGTGCCACGCAACAATGGTTCCTAATGGCACACCAGCGGACCAAGTGGCGGTTCCATCCGTGCTGGTGGCGGTAAGTACGTCTCCAACTTCTGGGCTACCACCTCGAATTCTTACAGAGCCATTAACGTCTAACACTTCGGTTGGAGCCGTGGTTCTAATTCCTACACGGTCTTCAACAACTAGCCAACCATCTGCTAGGTCACTCCAAGTACCATCATTGTAATTTCCAACAACAACGCCACCGTTGTAGAACTGCCAAGCTCCGTCTCGCCCAAGTAATCGATACTTGTCATCGGAACCCCCGGTGTCATCATCCCAATCTTGTAGGTAAAACCCTTTTACTTTTCTTACAAAGCCGTCATTCACACTTACACTACCTCCCGCCACCGTTTCTAGCGTATATGCAGGTGTGGTGGTTCCAATTCCTACTCTGTTTGCAGAGGCATCCATGTGGAATGTGCCTCCATCCATTTGAACGTCACCAGCGTTGTCAGAGTTAAGGAACAGGGTTGCATTTGTATTGGTGATAATCTCATTGTCGTCTATTCTCAGGCTGTTGCCAATTTCAAGAACTCCAGAACCAGCTGTACCAGAGGCATCGGTAGTCGCTAAAATCTCCACTCTTCCTCCGTCTTCAAATCGTACGCGTTCTGTTGCACCATCCATGACACGCATGTCGCCAGTGCCATTGAGGTTAAAATCCATGTTGTAGCTACCTTGAGTAATAGTGGTGGCCTGTGTAAGCGTACCGCCCAAACGAACCGTAGCAGGTGCCGTTTCCGTAAGTCCGTTCTCTACGGTCATTATGCCTGTTGGGTCGCTCCAGCTTGGTGCAGCCGCTCCGTTGGTTCTCAATATCCGCCCACTTGTGCTTGAGGCAAGACGTACCCAATCCGTGCCATTATAGTACATCATATCGCCAATGGTATTGCCGCTAAGGTTAATGTCGGTGCCATCAACGGCATTGTCTGAAATGGTTGTTACGTTACTATTGGCCGCTGCAGTCACATCTCCCGTAAGCGCAGCACGTTCAAAACTGTTGCCATTCAGCGTAATGCTGGTACTGCCTGTTCCTTCAAACAAACGATTCCATCCACTACCATTGTAAAGGTAGTAACCGGGCGTGTTGTCGGTCTGATAGATAAGCAGACCTTCGGCCGGACTGGCAATGTTGCCTCTATTGACGAGGGTCATTCTTGGGGCCAAGAAACCACCGTAATCATTGGCTGTTGTACTCTGTAACCGACCAACTTCCAATGTGGCAGAAGGGTGCCGCGTAAGCGTTTCACTCGGATCGATAAGTACACCATCATCCTGAGCAAGAGACAATTTTGCAAACAGAAGTGTAGCGGCAATAATTGGGAGAATTTGTATCGTTTTCATTTTAATCATCAATTAACTGGCAAAGAAAGTAAAATTATATAAGGTATTTGATTAATATTCTAATAACCGCCAGCAATAGTGCAATAACGAAATATCTACAATAAATGTAGTGGTTTTAATATGAAATTAAATGTAACATAGTTAATAATTCAATTAAAAATGAGGTTGATCATTTTAATAAAATCAAATTAGATGATTGTAAGAATATTACAGATACGAATTGGTAAATCAATTTAACTATGTTATTATTACTTTAGCGGAAATTGGCATCTCAGACTTCTCGATTCAATGGTGTTGCTTCAATTCTACTACATTGATCAAGACGTCTATATAAGAATGACAAAAAGCACAAGCAATGTCATCTGATTCCAAATATTGCTTTCCGAAGCTTTCAACAAAAGGTCTTTGAGACCGTATGGTTATACCGATCTGTAACTGACTATTTATCGAAATTGATGATCGAGGAAAATGAAAGAGCCGCCCAAAGGCGGCTCTTTCAACTCTACTCTATTTCAAATTTGTTATTCCGAAGCTATCGGATAAATGATGCGCGCAAGCCACTTACTGGTTTCGGGCTCTGCCTCTGGATCGGTTATGTATTCTTGTATGGCAAAGCCTACCAACTTCACCCCATTGGCGTTGCTTTAGTCCTCTAAGACATCGTGGGCTGGGCCTACTTCATCGTAATTGTAATAATACTCAATAAGCAGGGCTTTCCCTGCCGCGTACTGTCTGAATCCTATTTCATCCGTTCCGACCACTTCCCCTGCAATAAGAATGGCCGCGGCCATGGTGGCCAAGGTGTTTCCATTTCCAGTATCCACCGAATAGTTCATACCCGGATTCTGTAGAAAACCCATACTTCCGTCACTATCAGCAGGAGCTATAACGTTATTGACGTCTAAAAAAGAGTATGCAGACTGAATGCATTGCGCCAAAGCATGATTGCAAAGGGCGGCACAGAATAGAAAGTTTAGAATGTTTTTCATGACAGATGCTCTCTGAACCCAAAGGTTGACATTCCTCGAACCTTCAACTATGTTTTCATAACCATCTAGTAGGCTATAATTACAGGTTTACGCCCCCATACCAAATACCTCGCATCAATTACTTCACTAAGCATCCATTCAGCTACTATTTGAACAGGAATTGATGATGTATATAAGAGTGGGATGTGCATTATTTCAAAGGTTTGAACCGAGAGCGCTTGTCGCAGCTCACACCTTCATCTCCTCATCTCTTGATCACCTCATTCCCATTTTCCTCTATTTTTTTTTCTCATTTTTCCTTTTCCCCAAATGGCTAATTTGCAGCCAAATCCTTTGTCATGCCTAACGTAAAGACACTTGTACTGAATCAAACACAGGTCAACCAGAAAATAGACCGCTTGGCCTTTCAGATCTACGAGAACCATTACAACGAAACAGAGATCATTATTGCCGGTATTGCAGGCAATGGTTTCATACTTGCTAAGCTGTTGAAGGAGCGCTTGGCAAACTTCACCAACATGAAGGTGACCCTTGTGCCCGTAAACGTGAACAAGGAAGACCCATTGGCCATCAACGCCTTTGTACAACTCGAAAAGGCCGAAGCCGAAGACAGGGTGGTTATTTTGGTGGATGATGTGCTTAACAGCGGCAAAACGCTGATCTATGGCATTCGTCACTTTCTACAAGTGCCACTAAAAGCTTTACGTACTGTGGCCCTTATAGACCGCGACCACAAACGTTTTCCTGTGAAGGCAGACTACGTTGGGCTATTACTGAGCACCACGCTCAAAGAACACGTAAAAGTGGTATTGGAAGGCGAAATGGCCGTTTATTTGGAGTGATTGACCATTCCTACCAACTCATCCATGTCTAAGTTGATGCCATTTATGGTCCACGTGGCGCGCTTGTAAAAAGGCTCGCGCTTCTTTAGCTGAAAAGTCACTTTCTCCAGCATCTTATCTTCCTTCATCCCTTTCAGAATAGGACGTTCCTCTTTGCTGGAAGACACACGGTCTACCACCGCCTTGGGCGTCATCTCCAGGTAGATGGTCACACCTGCTTGGTTCATCTCATCCATCGATTCGAAGTAGCACGGAGTGCCGCCACCGCAGGCCATCACATAATCGTCTTTCTCTATCCACTTGCGCAATTCCTCCTGCTCCATTTTCCGAAAGGCCTTCTCCCCTTTTTCCTTGAATATTTCGGGAATGGACATGCCAGCCGTCCGCACGATCTCTGCGTCAAGGTCAACAGATTTGAGCCCCAGCTTGGTAGCCAACTTTTTTGCAGCCGTAGATTTACCACTGGCCATATATCCTACTAGAAATACCTTCATGTTGATTTGCGATAGACGATTTATGATATTCGATTTGCGATTTCAGCGCACAGACCGTTTTAAATGCCTTCACACTGAACTTGTTTCAGGGTCTAAGCCCATTATTGATAGATGCTGAAACAAGTTCAACATGACCAGATTTTCTGTTTTTTGTAAGCGGTTATTGCACTCAAAGTTCCCCTCTACGTTTCTTTTTTCTTTTTTCCTTAAAGCTAATACCTCAGGCCTTTCAGCAATCAGCAAAAGCATCAAATGCCAGCCCTTCCTAATTCTTAATCCTAAACTAATCCCCCGGCCTCCGGCCACCCCCTTTTTAAGGGGGAATTGCGCTCCCAACTCACAGTGAAAAGGAACTCCACGTTTCCCCTCTTCGTTTTTCCTTTTTCCTTAGAGCTAATACCTAAGGCCTTTCAGCTATCAGCAAAAGCATCAAGCGCCTGCCCCATTCTTAATTCCTAATTATTCATTCCAAACAAATCCCCCGGCCTCCGGCCACCCCCTTTATAAGGGGGAATTGCGCTTCCAACTCACAGTGAAAAGGAACTCCACGTTTCCTCTCTCCGTTTTTCCTTTTTCCTTAAAGCTAATACCTAACTCCTAAAACCTATTTAGGAAGATCCCCTTCCTTATCAATCGCTTTGATGACCATGCCATCAACGAACGAAGGCAGCAGTTTGCTCAGATAGTAGGAAAGTTTTCCCTGTGTGGTAAGCACTACGCGCTTCTTGCGCTTTTGCACTCCATGGTAAATATGGTCGGCCACTTCTTCAGAGGTCATCATCTTCGATTCGTCCCTTGGCGATTCGCCCTGAGAACTACCATCGGCCACCAAGGCCGTTTTGCGGATGTTGCTCTCCGTGTACCCTGGACACACGATCATGACGTGCAATCCCGTGTTGTGATTCTCCAAACGCAAGGCACTCAGAAAGCCTTCCATGGCAAACTTAGAAGCCGAATAACCGCTACGCCCTGGCAATCCTTGATACCCGGCCACAGACGAAATCCCAACCACGGTCCCCTTGTACTTCAGCAATTGCTTCAAGGCATACTTGGTGCAATACACCGTGCCGAAGAAGTTCACCTCCATCAACTGGCGCATCACCGAAATATCCACATGCTTGAAGAACGCACGCATGCTGATGCCTGCGTTATTGATGAGTACATCAATCCGCCCGTATTTGTTCAGCGTTTCGTTGATCATACGCACACAGTCATTCTCGCTGGCCACATCGCCCTGCACCGCCAATACTTCGATGTTCTTGTTCCGGAGCTCCGCTGCTGCCGCTTGCAGATTCTCGGCATTTCTACCCGTGATCACAATACGGCCGCCTTCTCTGCCAAAACGCTCGGCACAGGCCTTTCCAATGCCCGAACTTCCGCCCGTTATCAGCACTACTTTATCCTTGATGAATGACATGCAGCAAACTTACTATTAAGTAATGGGATGGAATATGCCGATCAGGCAGGAATGGAACCCTCGCGAAGCATCTTCTTGTAATCGGAAGGCGTGTGGCCATAATGCTGCTTGAAAAGACTGTTGAAGGTAGACTTAGAATTGAAGCCGCAATCGTTAGCCAGTGCCATGATGGTGAGGTGATCATAATCGGGATTTGCCAACCTGCGTACCACGGCTTTCAGTCGGAATTCATTCACAAACGAGAAGAAATTCTTACCGATGTGAACGTTCAGTAATTCGGTCAATTCGTGCTTGGCCAGATTGATCTGAGCCGAAAGTTCTCCTAACGTCAATTCTGGATTGAGGTACGGGCGTTCCTCACTCATGTGTATGATCAATCGTTCTGTCAAAGCCTTAGCTTCCTCATCCGTAAAACGGGGTTTCACCTCTTTCTCATTGGGTTCTGAGCCCTTCAATTCGGCCTTATCTTCTTCAATGGCATATTCGTAGCGGAACAACGAAGGCTGCCGCAGACCAAAGTAGCTTACGGTGTAGGCAATAATGGTCAGTCCAAGGTGAGATAGCAGCGCGGTATCTAACATTTTCTTGAACATCATGGCATTGTAGGCACCGGCAACGATCACCACCAGACCGCTGAGGCTGAACAACAAGGCAATGAAGTTGAGCCAGAACAGCCGCAACCGGTTATCCTGATAACTGAACTGCGCCTGAATGTTCTTTCGGAAGTTGATGAGCTTGACGAACGTGAGTACCGTATAAGTGATGACCGAAGCGAAGAACACAATCGAGAAAGTGACGCGTACCCACAGGTATTCGTCCGGTTTCAGAAAGGTCTCATCCGAGAAATCGACCACATCCTGAAAGAACATGAAGTACGCCAGCGTGATAAGTACAAAAGGAAGAAAATGAAGCAGGTCCAACGGACGGAACCGCTTTCTATCTGCCACCAGATAGGTGGTGTAGAGATACAGAATAGGCCCGAAAGTAAGGGGAATAAGACCGAGCGAAAACTGCATATCGAAGAACTCTCCGTGCTCATTATTCAGAATAAGAATGATGAACTTGAAGGCAAAAACAAGCAAGCCACCCACCAATAGTTTATCGGGCAGGGTGACGCGTTTGCGCGTACCCAAGGCAAAGGCCGCAAAAAGCGATTGTGCCAGGCCGATGTACAATATGGCTTCCGAGAGGTTCATTTCAGGCCGTAGGAACTTGCATTGCTAAGAGGAGACCATATTTTGGTGCGTCCTAAAAAGAAAAGGATGCTGTAGTAGCCTTTCAGCTTCAGCTCTCCATCTTCCATATAGATCTTTCCGTTGTAATCGTTGCCGGTCTGGTAATAGTAGATACGTCCTTTTCTCCATGCGTCTACCCCGTCCCACACAAAACCTTCCAGCATATCTATGCCCAAGACCTTGCGCGAACGCAGCTTCACATCATCGTTCAGCACATCCCGCAGTTTACCTCCGAATGTCGGATCCAAAGAGTCTTTAAGCCACACGATGCGGCCATAAAACATGCTGTTCTTTTTATAGATCTCGATGATGGTTTCGTGCTCTTCATCCATCCATTTGCCTAAAATGGCATCGGGGTTTTGCGCCAAAAGACCAAAGCTGCACGCATGCAGCAGTACTAATCCAACAATTGCTATTCTGACCATGGTCGGCAAGGAAATGAAAATGCGCGAAAGATTTAAAAACTTGAAGTACGGATTAAATGATCAGACCAAAGAACCAATGATCTGTGATGTTCTAAAGCTATTTCTTATTGGAACGATAGTCATCGTGCAGGCCTTTTCCTTCAAGAATCTGAGCACGGTTCTTTTCAATGCGTTCCGCACGTGTCTTAGATTGCTTGGGTGCCGCAAAGAACAGAACATATCCGCGTTGCCTGCCTGGCGTCAATGCCTCAAAGGCAGCTTTGAAGGCAGCATCATCAGCCAGTTTCAGTTCTAACTCTTCTGGGTAGGCGAGTTCAGCCCGATCCTTCATGTCCACTTTCAGCCCCAACTTTTCCACTTCAATGGCTTCGTAGATGTAGGATCTGATAACCGTTTCTAAGTCTGCTATCTCTTGCACATTCGTAAATCGGAGTTGCCGCGTAGCCTGTACATTCTCCGTTTGCTGGATAAGCATGCCATTGGAATCACGCAGCAGCGACCCTTTGAAAAAACTCAGTGCACAGTATTCTTTGAAGGCGCTTAGCAAAACGATGTTGCTGTTCTGGTAGGTGTAGCACGGAATGCTCCATTTCAGCTCCTCGTTCAATCCGCAATGAAGCAGCATCTCTCTCAAAAGCACCAGTTCTTCGTGCCATCGATGAACCTTGCAGTCAGGAGTGCCGCCCAAGGAGCATCGACCACAGCCGTCACTCAGATATGTATCTACGAGGTGATTCATCAATTCAATGCACAAAATTAAGCGAGGATCTTAAAATCCTTCAAGAGGAATACAGCGCAAAAGCTTGTAGTGCTTGCAGCTGTTGCTGAATCGCATCCCTAAAAAATGTAATCCTTTGTGCAATAAACAACCTGAGCCGCAGTTTCGCGCGCTAAAGATCGAAACCGCACACAATTCGTTTTGACCAACATCAACGATCATTTTTTTTCCACCCTATTCCTTTGTCGGGTCAATTAGTCAAATCAATGGTCAGCGGACTGGCCAATTAAAAACTAAAACAAAGACAATGAGAAAATGGAAAGTAGCAGTATTAGCATTGGCCATTGCCGGTGCCACTGCAAACACAAGTAAGGCCCAACTTGCTGTTGGGGTCAAAGGAGGTGCAACGCTCAGCTCGATGTCGGGCAAGGCAGCTGCCGGTTCGGAAAAGGACATGCTATTCGGATATCAGTTCGGGGCGTTGGTCAACTATGGTTTTAGCAAAACATTCTCGCTTCAGCCAGAAGTGCTCTTCATTCAGAAAGGCGGAAAGACCTCGTCTAGCTCTACCAGCGATTACACGCAGGTAACGGCCAATTATTTGGAAATCCCAATTTTGGCCAAAGCCCAATTCGGTGGAGAAAAGTTTAAAGGCTATGCCGTTCTGGGGCCTTATGCCAGCTACTGGGTTGGCGGTCATACCAAGTCGAATGTGCTTGGAACCGAATCGAAAGAAAGCATCGATTTCGATAATAATATCGATGACGATGGTTACAAACAACATCGCTTTGACCTTGGTCTGAATGGAGGACTTGGAATGCAATATGCCGTTGGAAGAGGCAATGTGTTCTTAGATGCCCGTTATGGCTTCGGCCTTTTTGATACCAACAAGTATAAAACTGAACCGTCAGGCTACAAAACCCAAGCAAATCGTTCAATTCAACTTTCGTTGGGTTACACATTCAGGTTAAGTAAAGAAGGTTGATGATCAAATTGAATTAAACAGCCAGTCCGATCATTGCATCATCAGCCCCTCGGGGCTTTTGGTGTTTGTATCGAACAGAGTTACCATTCCCTTCCTGTACCTATCAAATAGTTTACCTTCATTTTTCAAAATCAGTGGATGCGATGATCAATGGAATGAAGGTGCAGGTGTCTGAATTTGCCGAAACACCCATGGAAGGTGTGGAGCAATTCCTGAGCATTGTAGCGCAGGAAATGCCCAACACCGAAGAGTTGGGAGATGACGATGTGTTGATTGCCGTAAAAAGTGCCGCTTTGGGCTGGGTAGATCTGATGATGTTGAGCGGACAGTACCAGCACCAACCTCCACTTCCCTACACGCCCGGATTGGAGTACTGCGGCATCGTTTTGTGGAAAGGAAAGAACGTAAGCGATGCAGTGGCCAAAACAGGCGATAAGGTACTGGTGGATGGTTTTATCAGCGGTCCTCGTTCTCCTGGAGAATACCAGCGCTACGGTGGCTTTGCCAGCTATGCCGTTGCTCCCAAAGAGGCCATCATTCACATTCCACAACGGCTCAATTACGATCAGGCCTGCAACCTACTGGGCAGCTACGAAACGGCCTACTATTGCCTCATTACCAGCGGACAGCTGAAAGCGGGCGAAACGGTGCTTATTCATGGTGCATCGGGTGCAATTGGCATGGCAGCTGTTCATGTTGCCAAGTTGATGGGCGCCACAGTCATTGCCACTGGGCGTTCGGAAGAGAAACTGGCCATTGTAAAAGCCCAAGGTGCCGACCATGTGATCAATACCAAAGCCATCGATCCGAACGAAAAACTACGGCCTTTTAGAGACGATGTGAAAGCACTGACCAACGGCAAAGGGGTTGATGTGGTGTATGATGGCGTAGGTGGAGCAGTATCTGAAGAGAGCTTGCGCTGCGTAAAATTCGGTGCACGATTCCTCATTGTAGGTTGGGCCTCTACTCCGTTTGTGGCCAAGGGCAAAGGACAGCGAGGCGCGCCCAATGCCAATCAGCTACCTACCAATCTCATTCTGATGAAAGGATTGAAAGTATTGGGCAGCCCGATGGTGATAGCCACGCAGCACGACCCAAGCATTCGTACACAACGACTAAAGGACATCTTGCAATGGGTAAATGAAGGCAAGATCACACCCTACGTTTCGGATGTATTTCCTCTGGCCGACATTAAAGAAGCGATGCGTGCTAAGTGGAACGGGAAGATCGTTGGTGGAGCTGCGGTGCAAATAAGCTAACGTGAATACTTGCGTTTATCTTCGAGCATATCAAGATAAAGCTGCTCTACTTTGGCGCGGGCCCAAGGTGTCTTTCTCAGAAATGCCAAGCTCGATCTGATGGACGGGTCGTAGTTGAAGCAACGGATGTCGATGAAATATCCCATGTCTTCCCAACCATAATGTTCTACCAAAGCCTCTAGCATATCGGCCAGCTTCACACCATGCATCGGGTCCTTAGACTGTGATTGTTCTTTTGGATTATCCATGGAATAGTGCTTATTCAGACATAGGTTAACGGGTGAATTCTTTGAAATCTACCGATGGGTCGTAATCATTCTTGGTCTTGATGGAATGCAGTTCGCTCCTTGGATCTTTGGATCGGATAATGGGAAACAGCAGCTGAACATACCAAGGTTCTTTTACTTGGTTCCATGCACCAAAACGTGTAGGATACTTTCGGGTGATCTTGGCTGTTCCAAGCAGCACATCCCAAATAAACAGCAGGTTTCCGTAGTTGCCATTCGGATGCGAAACACCATCTTCTGCCGTCAATCCGTGGTGCGCAAAATGGGTACTTGGGGTAGAGATGGTCCGTTCTACCACCCAAGCCAACGGGCTCAGTAACTTGTATCGGTAGAGGAATCGATCCCATTTCGTCTCGCTGTGCGCCAACAGAATGATGGTGAGTTTTACGGGCAGATAGAACAGATAGGCATAACCCATTCCCAAATAGACCAGCAGTGCCGAAAGCCAAATGCCAGGCATGAAAGCATAGTAAAGAATGGCATTGCGGTACGTGACCAGCACGCCCATTTCTTCCACCACATGATGCGGTCGGTGCAGTTTCCACATGGTGCGATTCACATGCGAAAGTCGGTGCCAGAGGTACTGCGTCAGATCATCGAACACCAGAAACGCCAGGAAGTGCCACCAAATGGATATCTGGACAAAATGATCTTCCAACGCTGGAAAACCTGCGCGCATGGCCCAAAGCACAAAGAAGAAAATGGCCGGTTGGATCAAGGTGGGCAAGGTCACAAGGCTTACCAGTTCTATGGTAAAATCGTTCTTGGTGCGTCTGTCATGGATGTAAAGCCCACCAAGCGCCTCCAGCACGCCTAGCACCAACATCACCACGCCTGGAATGAGTTTACTGAAAGTCTCTTCTTGCATGCTTTTGTCTGATCAGCGGATTCATTTCGGTGAATTCAAGGTAAGTGCCCATCCTTGAATCAATGAAAGTAAATGTTTCAAGCGATAGAACATGCCAACCATTGACCATATCGTAAAAGAGACTAAAACCAGCTTACAGAGAAGCGCTATTTCATCTTATTCTTTTCCGTTTTCGCTTCTCGGATTTCACGACATTCGCAGCCCCATGCAGCGCGCCTATCTCCAAATGCATTTTGCCATTTTCCTTTGGGGATTCACAGGCATTTTAGGGAAGCTCATCCAGCTTCAGGAATACCCGCTCGTTTGGTGGCGGGTTCTCATCACTGTCATTGCGCTTGGAGCCTTTCTAAAATGGAAAGGCGAACTGGAACCACCGCCTTGGAAAGAGATGAAGAAGATCGCTTTCGTTGGTGCCATGATCGCCATGCATTGGGTCACATTCTATGGTTCCATCAAGTATTCCAACGTTTCCATTGCACTGAGTGCCATGGCCAGCACTGCGCTGTTCACCGCCATCCTCGATCCACTTCTCAATAAGAGGAAACCGAAGGCTGCTGAGCTCGTGCTCGGACTGTTCACCATCTGCGGTATCTACCTCATATTCCGCTTTCAGCAATTGTATGCCGTTGGTATATCATTAGGGTTGATAAGCGCCATGCTGTGCGCCTACTTTACCATACAGACCAAAGGATTGTTGGAAAACCACGGTCCACGCAATCTGCTCTTTTACGAACTCATCGGTGGATTAGGAACACTCACGCTACTGGCTCCGCTTTACCTCTATCACTTCCCTGCTCCTAGCCTTGTTCCAAGTCTTTCAGACAGCGGTTATCTGCTCATCATGAGCTTGGTATGCACCGTTTATGCCATGCAGCTTTCTTATCAGGCGCTCAAGCATGTTTCTCCGTTTGTAATGAACCTTTCGGTCAATCTGGAACCCATCTATTCCATCATCCTTGCAGCCATCATTTTTCATGAACACGAAGAGTTGAACCTCGGTTTCTATGCCGGTGCAGGTGTCATTATCCTATCCGTTGCGGCCAACGGTGTGTTGCACCTGAATGACAAGCGGAAAGCGAGGAAGCAGATAGCTATTCCCTAGCCAAGAATCTGACTAACCATGTCTCGGTAGTTCTTCTTGAGGTGTTCAATTACCACCGACCTATCTGCATCAAAACCTCTTTCCGAAATGGAAAACATTTCCTGATTGAAGGCTCTGACGTGCTGGTCGCTCCACAATACAATGTCCACGATTATAGGCGCAAGATCAATGCCTTTTTCGGTCAGTAGGTAGATGTTCTCCTTCTTGTTTTCGGGTAGTTTACGTTTGGTAATCAACTCAAAGCACTCCAGCAATTTCAATCTTGCAGACAGAATATTGGTGGCTATTCCTTCTTGCGAAAGGGATATTTCTTTAAAGGTCTTCTTACCTCCCATCAGCATGTCTCTTATGATCAGCAACGACCATTTATCGCCAATAATATCTAAGGCGGAGGCTATTGGACAAGACGAACGAAAATTATTTTCCATCACTTTTCAATTATTACTTGCTAAACGAAAGTAATCAATATATTTGCTTGCAATTTGAAAGCAATATTAATAAGAATAATGTCAATTAGCTACGCAGCTTTTGTTGGTACTGCAAGTTGCATCATTCCTTCCAACTAAAGAATCCGTATCATGCTTTTAACCATCCGCATCATATTAGGCATCTATGGCCTCATTGCTATAGGCACGGGATTAATGGGTGCAACTGCTTCCTATAAGGTGGCAGCGTCCAATCCGATGCAAGATAACAACCACCGTTTTGTTGCCGCCATTTGGGCTTCCATGTCCTTGGCATTTTTCTACACGGCATGGAATCCTTCAGAAGTTGCGTTGTTCCGATTTCTGATGGTTGCCGTGTTCATTGGTGGCCTTGTCAGGACTTACGGACTGCGGTTTTACCCCGCAACTCCCTTCATCATTTTTGGCATTCTAGTAGAATTGCTTCCAACAACAATCTTGCTTTGGATGCATACCAAACTGATGAATGCTGGCTCCCTTTAACAACTCAATCTCATGAATAATTCTAAACAAAAAGTATTGATCACAGGTGGCGGTTCGGGCATTGGACTAGCGCTCGCGCAGAAGTTCTTGCAGCACGGAAACACCGTTATCATCACGGGCAGAAACCTGACTAAACTGGAGGAAGTGAAGGGAGAATTTCCCGAACTACACATTTTCCAAAGTGATGTTACGAAGGAAGAAGACGTAAAGAAACTGGTTGGTCAGCTACAAGCGGAATTCGGGGGTATTGATGTACTCGTAAACAATGCGGGAATCATGAATTTGGTAGATGCTGGAAACGAAAGCAACGATCTGAAAAAGCAGTTCCAAGAGATCGAGATCAACTACCATGCGCCTATCCGCATGCTGCACCATTTTCTTCCGCAGCTAAAGAAGAGTAAGCATGCCGTGCTTATCAACGTGTCATCAGGCTTGGCCTATGTTCCTTTCGCGCAAGCACCCGTTTATTCAGGTACAAAATCAGCTTTGCATTTTTGGACACAAGGCATTCGTCCACAACTGAAACAACACAATATCAGGGTTGTGGAGCTTCTTCCGCCTGTGGTAGACACCCCATTGGCCCACGGGGCCGATATTGCTGAAGACGACAATCTAAAACCAATGCCTCCTGAGAAAATGGCCAATATATTCTGGAAGGATTTCACGAACGGAAAAGATGAGATCACGCCAGGGATTTCAACCCAATTGAGACTTATGAGCCGATTGGCACCAAAATTTATTTTCAAACAACTGAATAAAGAACCGATTCCTAAAAGATAAAAACTTGAAAAAGACACTTCCCTATTTCGCCATCATTGGTATTGCTGCCTTTGCTGGCAATATGATCAACATTGGCCTGAGCTATGGCATGCATTGGCTATCCTTGGAGCCCATCGCTTTTATGGAATCGTTTAAAGTGGATTTCCCGCTTTTGCTCGGTCCGACCACTGTTACTCTGATGCCCGGATTCATAGCCACACTTTGGTTGTATTTCCTGCATAAGGACAACAAACCAGCAAGACGTTACTGGCTTTTCGCCTTTGCGGGTTTGATGCTCGTCAACATTCAAACGGTGGTCTACCATTTGCCTATGAATCTGGATTTCATGGCATTGAGTTACACGGCCGAAGAAGCTACGAGCAAACTACAAGGCTGGATCATCTTCCATTGGATTCGGGTAGTAGTAGCTATCGTATCTGGAGTCTTTGCCATCAAAGCTTTTCAACTTTCCAATAACAACTAAACCCTCAACAATCATGAATAATTTCGCAATCATCAACATTCAGGCAGCTATCGGATCTATCAGTATGATCCTTGCGTTCAAATGGTGGATACAACCACGCCTTGCAAAGCTTTCCATCCACGATGCGCTGCTGCCATTCGTATTCCTGAACACCTTCCGTTACCTCGGGTTGTCGTTTATGGCCAAAGAGCAGTTTTACGATGGATTTCCGAGTCAATTCCTGACCACTGTAGGTCTTTGGGATATGAGCACAGCCATTTTGGCCGTCATCGCGGCCATTGCTCTAAAAGGCAAATGGAAGTTCGCCATTCCAATGGTGTGGATATTTAACATCGTTGGCTTTGCGGACCTGATCACCGCCTTTCCTCAGTTCTTCGGACTGGAACTGTACAATTACAATCTAGGCACAATATGGCTCATGTTTATTACTTATGGCTTGGCAGCTTTTCTAAGTCACATCTTCATTTTTACGCGACTTTTCAAGCATTTGAAAGGGAAGTAGAACGGTTCGTCCGAAAAGTCTCAAGCTCTCTGAAACGTAAGCTGCTCAGACCTACAAATAAACCTCCATCACCTTCCCAGCGATTCTGTTGAGGTTTATTTCGATGGTTTTGAGCGTGTATTGCAGTTGCATGAGGCTTAGTCGGCTTTCCAAAAGTGTGAGTTGCGTGAGTCGGAAATCATAGCCATTGATGGCACCCCGTTTCAATTGTTCTTCGGCAATGGCGTACACCTTTTGGCTCTCAGAAACATTGCTTTCAGCCAAGGTAATGCGTTCCAATATGGAGACATACTGCCCATAAAGTTTCAGTACATCGGCATCGAGATTATGGTTGATCTGCTGCTTAGAAAGCGTGGCGTTCTCGGCATACACCCGCGAATTCTTGATGGCAATGTTGGTCTTACCACCATTGTAAAGGTTGAAACTGATGCTGGCGCCCACGGTTGGTCCAAAGTTTCTGTTCGATTGGATGAAGCCTACCTGCGCAAAACTTTCGCTGTATCTGTAGCCTGCAAACAGATTGATGGACGGATAGCGATCGGCCTTAGCCATGCGCAATTCTGTTTCGGCTATCAGTTCATTCAGGCGCTGCTGTTCTAACTGCTGGTTGGCGCCATTCACACTTTTCAGTAGGCTGTCTTTGCTTGGCAAGGGATTTACCTCAAACTCTTTTTCGCTGATGGTCAAGGCGCTTTCCAGTTCATTATTCAGAATGCGATTGAGTTCAATTTCTAAGGTTTGAATGGCATTCTGCTGCGCCAGATAACGGATGCTATCGGTCTGATAATCTACCAATGCCTGTGCATGGTCAATGCCCTTCCCCGCGCCTACTTCCTTCCGTTTCTTCTCAATACTAAGGCGATAGGCCGAGATTTGCATCGATTGCTTGTAGTTCTCTAGCAACTGCTGTTCGTAAATCAACTGGCTGTGCGCCATCACAATATCAGAAACGGTCTGTTCTATGTAGAACTTGGAATTCACCTTTCCCAACTCTTCTAAAAAACCCAGTTGCTTGCGCTTGGCACGTACATAAAAGCCATCAAAAAGGGTGTAATCAATCATTGCCTGCGCGCCCCCATTCACGTTTTGCGCATTATTTCCGCTTCGTGTAGATCCATCGGCAAAGCCTTGCTCGGTATTGTTGAGCGAGTAGGCAGCCGTTCCGTCAATTCCGAACGAAGGGAGAAAACCTGCATTACCCAAGGTATTGCTGTTGGACACAATCTGCTCCTCGTTCTTCAAAATCTGAATTTGGTAGTTCTTCTCCAATGCCGTTTTGATGAATTCGGTCAGCGTTTGTCCCGAGGCGTTGAGGTTGAAATAACAAATAACCACCGAAATAATTACAACGCGCGTCATTGCAAGCGCAGTCCCCGTCATTGCGAGGGAAGTATGACCGAAGCAATCTATCTGATTAAGGTAGAGATTGCTTCGCTGCGCTCGCAATGACGTGCCCTTCGTTTTATTGAAAATCTGCTTCATCTACGATAATGTTCTCCTTGCTTGCCATGTAAGAATAAAGCGCAGGAATGATGTAAAGTGTGAGTAAAAGGGAGAAAATCAATCCTCCAATAATTGACAATCCCATTGGTACACGACTGGAGGATGAATCGCCTAAAGCCAAAGCAATGGGCAAGGCGCCAAGCACGGTACTAAGGCTGGTCATAAGAATGGGACGGAAACGTTGCGCTGCGGCTTCAAACGCGGCTTCTTTCAAGGACATGCCAGCATCGCGTTTCTGATTGGCAAATTCCACAATCAGGATACCATTCTTGGTTACAATTCCTACCAGCACCACCATTCCGATCTGACTGAAGATGTTGAGGGTTTGCCCAAATGCCCAAAGCGTGAAAATGGCTCCAGCCAATGCTAAAGGCACGGTAACCATGATGATGGTTGGGTCGCGGAAGCTTTCGAATTGTGCCGCCAAGGTGAGATAAACCAACACCAACGCGAAAATGAAGATGAGCAGCGTGCTGTCTGAACTCTCTGCAAAGTCGGAGGCACTACCAGCCAACTCAGTACTAAAGCTCTCATCCAGCAGGTCTTTGGCAATGGCACGCATCTCGTCAATACCATCACCTATGGTGAAGCCTGGAGCAGGATCGGCCTGAATGGTAGCCGAAGTGTAACGATTGTAACGCAACAACGATGGCGGACGACTTTGATAGCCGATATCCACCAAGTTCTCGAGGGTTACCATTTGTCCGCTGCTGTTGCGCACCGTAATGTTTTTCACATCCACAGGTTCGTCCTTCTTCTCCTTAATGGCCTCAGTAATCACATAATACTGCTTGCCATCCTTCATAAAATAGCCAAGTCGTTGTTCGCTCAAATAGGTTTGAAGCGTCTTTGCAATATCAATCACACTCACGCCCATAAGCAACGCTTTATTCCTATTGATGGTAACGGTGATCTCAGGTTTGCTGAACTTTAGATCGACCGTAGAAGCAGTAAACTTTGGGCTTTGTGCCACGCGATCCATAAACTGTGGAAGCACCTGTTTCAATCTATCTAGATCAGGAGCCTGCACCACAAACTGAACAGGTAATCCTCCAAAACCTCCAGCGCTTGATTTGATGGTCGGGTCTTGCTGCACAAACGATTGGGCAAAGGTCAAGTTCTTCAATAATCCGTTGATCTCGTTGGCCAACTGGCTTTGCGATTTCTCCCTAGCACCCGGTTGTTTCAAGGGCATAAAAACAAAGGATGAATTGGCAGCCGTGGAAGCACGGAATGTAGGTGAAGTAACGCCCAATAGGAATGCCTTTTCGGGAATGGTGTCCAACATCTGCATCAGTCTTTCCTGATAATTGTCCATGGCCTCGTAGGAGGTTCCTTCTGGTGCTGTGGAAATGATGCGCAGTTGGCTCTTATCTTCCATTGGCGCCAACTCCGATTGCAGACTGGAACCTACAAAGTAAGTGGCCACCGTAATGACGATGAAGATGGGAAAGGCCAACCACCGATGATTCATAAATGCAGTCAGCGAACGGGTGTAGCCATCAACCGTAGATTGCACCATTCGGCCAAACAAGCGCATGAGCGCATTTTCCTTTTTACTCTTTTTCAGAATCCGCGAACTCATCATAGGCGTAAGCGAGAGCGTAATGAAGGTGGAAATGACAATGGCGCCCACCACTACCATGGCAAACTCCTGAAACAACTGCCCCGTTAATCCCGGCATAAAGAAGATGGGCAGGAACACGCAAATAAGTGAAATAGACGTAGCAATAACCGCAAAGAACACTTCGCGCGAGCCTTCAAAAGCGGCCTTCATTGGGTGCATACCTTCCTCTACTTTAGTGTAGATGTTTTCCATTACCACAATGGCATCATCTACAACCAATCCTGTGGCAAGCACCAATCCCAAGAGGGAAAGAATGTTGATGGAGAAACCAGCGGCATATAACACGCCAAAACTGCCAATAAGTGCAATTGGAATAAGCGTAATAGGAATGAGCGTGGTTCTCCAATTCCGAAGGAAAAAGAAGATGACCATCAGTACCAGAATGAATGCCAAGAGGATGGTTCCTTCCACCTCGCGGATGGCCGAACGGATGCTCAGCGTTTTATCCATGGCCACATTGAGTTCAATGTCTTCTGGCAGGTCCTTCTTCATAATCTCAATCCTGCGGAAGGCTTCATCTACAATATCGATGTAGTTAGAACCTGGCTGCGGTTGCAGGGCAATTCCTACCATGGGTTTTACGCCATTTCCGCGCAAAAGCGTGCGTTCCGATTCGGCTCCCAAACGCGCAGCACCCACATCTTTGAGGCGGATAAGCGTGTTATTTCGTTCTCCGATGATAAGTTGATCAAACTCCTCTGCTGTATAAAGTCGTCCAATGGTCCGCACAGTAAGTTCGGTTTCTGTACCCTCTATCCTACCCGATGGCAGTTCGATATTCTGAGCATCCAAGGCATTCTGAATATCGATGGGCGCAATATTGAACTCGCGCATCTTTGCTGGATCCAACTCCAAACGCATGGCGTATTTCTTCTCGCCCCAAATACGAATGCTACTCACTCCCGGAATGGTTTGCAGCCGTTCCTTGAAAACGTTGTTTCCTATCTGTGTCAGTTCCAACAGACCACGTTTATCGCTTTGCACCGTGATTGAAAGGATGGTCTCTGCGTTGGCATCGGCTTTATTCACAATAGGCGGATCGGCATCGGGCGGTAGGTTTTTGGTAGCCTGCGAAGCCTTGTCGCGCACATCGTTGGCGGCATTGTTCAAATCCATTTCTGGTAGAAATTCCACCGTAATGGTGCTTCTGCCATCTGTGCTGATGGAGCTGATCTTCTTAACCCCTTCTACGCTATTGATCTGTTCCTCCAGCGGCTCAGTGATCTGCGATTCAATGATCTCGGCATTCGCACCGATATAGTTGGTAGTGATGGTTACAACAGGTGGATCGACACTCGGATACTCGCGCACACCGAGGTTGATGTAGCCCACGGCCCCCAACAGCACCACCACAATGGCAAATACCGTGGCGAGAACGGGTCTCTTTATACTTATTTCTGATAATGTCATATTAGAATCCGCTTATTTGATGATGGACTGTAGCGTGACATCCATTCCTACTTTCACTTGTAGAAGACCAGTTGTAATAAGCGTATCGCCTTTGCTAATGCCTGATGCTACATGTACCATATCGGCATTGCGGCCGCCCAACTGCACCGTCTTGCGCTCCACTTTTCCGTTCTTATACAAGAAGACCGTTTGGTCGTTGATCTCTGGAACAATGGCCTGCGTAGGAACCATCAGTGCATCTTCTACAAACTCTGTAGCCACTAGCACTTCGGCAAAGGTTCCGGGCATTACCGTGTTCTGACCAGATTGCTTCAGCATGGCCCGAACACTGATGGTGCGTGAACTGGCATCCACCAACGGATTGATGGCGTAAATACTGGCCTCCAAAGTATCGTTGGCAACTACAACTCGCACCACTTTGCCCACTTTCAGGCTGTTTCGGTGTTCCTGCGCAATAGAGAAATCAACCTTCAGTCGGTCTAATTGCGTTACAACTGTAATCACCTCGCCTTCTTTCAAATAAGCGCCTTTACTGAAGTTGCGCAGCCCCAAAGTGCCAGCAAACGGTGCTTTCACATTGGCCAGATCTACGTTTACCTGCAACTGCTGTATCTGTGCACGCAAAGTCTCCACCTTCGACACCAAACCATCAATTTCTTCCTGCGTGCTGCCTTCAATGCTCAGCAAGGCTTTCTTTCTGTCGAGGTCTTTGGTGGCAGCATCCAACTCGGCATTCAAACCCAACAATTGCGCTTTCCAGCTTCTATCGTCCATTCGGATAATGGCCTGTCCTTCAGCCACTTTCTCTCCTTCGTTGAAGAAGATGTCCATCACCTGTCCCGACATGGGCGCCATCAGTTCTACCTGTTCGTTGGCCTGCAAAGCTGCAGTTACGGCCACCGTATTATTAAATGGTTGTGGCGTTGCAATAAAGCCGTCAACCTTCATCGTGGGTTTCGGACCTGTTGCGTCTTTCGCTTCGCCACTATCTCCGCAAGAAGCCAACAGCACTATGGCCGGAAGTACGAAAGCTCCAGCAATCCAATTCATTTTAGTCATCATCTTTTTCACTTGCAGTCACTTTAAAACTTGGTTTCGGCTGGGTATCCAGCAATTTCATCATGTGGGTCATGCCACGCTCAAAGCATTCTTTTTCCTCGGCAGAAAAGTCTTTGAACATCAGTTCGTTGGTCTGCGCCACCGCTTCTTCAATCAACGGAATAAGTGCTTTGCCTTTAGTGGTCAACTCCACCAAATGGCATCTTCTATCGTTGCTATCTTGCTTACGTTCTACAAATCCTAGGGCGCTAAGTGCATCTACCAAGCGCATGGTAAAGACCTTATCGCGCCTCAGCACCTGACCCAATTCCGTCTGCGTAATGCTTCCGCTGTGCTCGTTGAGGTACATCACCGCCACGAAATAACGTTCCAGTCCGTGCGGCTTCATCAAAGCCGAAAGTGTACTGATGTACACCTCCGAAATGAGCGTCATTTCATACCCGTAAACCTTTGAGCGATACAATGAATGGATGGTTTTGATTGTAACAGTTACAAATGTAACTAGTGTTCCAAATTTCAAACAAAGCGAAGTGCTAAAAGTTCATTCGTTTTGAAACTCAGATACTGAACTGAAGGTCGGGCGGCCAACATTTTGGTGCTTGGCGCTGTTGTAGTTTCGAACAAACGCTTATTGCCATGAAATCGTTATTCCCCTTAATTACCGTCCTTTTTCTGAGTGCTTGCACACACGCACAGACTGACATTCAAAAAGACGTAAAATCAGATAGCTTTTACAAAGAGAAGCTGAACGAAGAACAGTATTACGTCACTCGCCAGCATGGTACCGAGCGTGCCTTTACCGGCAAGTATTGGGACAATAAGGCCGATGGCATTTACACCTGCGTATGCTGCGGATTGGAGCTCTTTGATTCGCGCACCAAGTTTAAAAGCGGCACAGGTTGGCCAAGCTATTTCAGCTACATAGGCAACCATGTAGAGCAATCGACAGATACGAGCTTTGGCATGATGCGCGATGAAGTGCATTGCGCGCGTTGCAATGCGCATTTGGGACATGTGTTCGATGATGGCCCCGATCCAACTGGCCTCCGCTATTGCATCAACTCCGCCTCTTTGGGGTTTCAAGCGAAATAGCTACTTGTAATCAGCAATATCTACCTGCTTCCCGCAAAAGCTGAACTCATCCTTTTGGTCGTTAGAGCAGACAAGGATGATCCGGTCCTGTTTGTTTTCCTCCACCAGTTGCTTGTACCATTCGATGGCTTTCGCATCGAGGTTGGAGGTCGGTTCATCCAGCAGAACGAAAGGCGTATCAGATAGCAAGGCAAGACCGAGCTTTACCCGTTGCTTCATTCCGGAAGAGTAATACTTGATGGCCTTGGTCTTGGAATCTGTGAGGTAGAGCTTATCGATGATGGCATCGATGGTCAGACCCTTTTTGAACGGCTTCATCTTCTGATGGAATTCGAGCATTTCAATAAGGGTGAATTCCTCGACCAGCTCCAAGTAAGGCGTTGCCAATGAGAACAGGCCGAGGCTCTCCTCTACTTTGAAACCCTTCCCATCTACCGTGAATAGAAGTTCCCCTTCAGAAGCTACGGTACTTCCCAGAATCACTTGCAAAAGCGTTGACTTTCCTGAACCATTCGGGCCAAGGATCACCGTATGTTCATTCTGTTTGAAGGTGTGATTTACACCTCTGAAGATCCACTCGTGGTTGTAGCGTTTCCCTACGTTCTGTAAAGAAATCTGCAGCGAAGACATGATTATTTAGCTCCGTTTCCGTTCAAGAACTGATAACCTTTCATGATACCACGTTTAGATTCGCGTACAAAATCAATGATCTCATCGCGTTCATCGGTTACAGGGAATTCCGCCTCCAATTGAGAAAGCGCTTGCGTTACGTTGTAATGTTTCAGGAACAACACACGGTAGATCTCCTGGATCTCACGAACCTTCTCAACAGAAAATCCTCTGCGTTTCATGCCTACGCTGTTCACACCCGAATAGCTCAACGGATAACGTGCTGCCTTGCTATAAGGCGGAACATCTTTACCGACCAATGCGCCTCCTGAAAGAATGGCGTGTGCGCCAATCCTTACAAACTGATGCAATGCCGACATGCCTCCAATGATCGCGTAATCACCTATCACGATATGTCCGGCAAGGGTGCAGGCGTTGGCCAAAATCACACCTTTACCAATAACGCAATCATGTGCCACATGCACATAGGCCATCAGCATGGAATTATCTCCAATAACCGTCTTTCCACTTGCTTTTGTGCCTCTATTGATGGTGGCACATTCTCGGATGGTGACATTGTCACCAATTTCCACGAACGATTCTTCGCCATCGAACTTCAGATCTTGAGGAATGGCCGAAATAACAGCTCCAGGGAAGATCCTACAGTTCTTACCGATCCGTGCACCTTCCATGATGGTGACGTTGGAACCGATCCAAGTTCCTTGGCCGATCTCCACATTCTTATGGATGGTGACAAAAGGTTCGATGACCACATTGTCTGCAATTTTAGCCTGTGGATGAACGAAGGATAAGGGTTGATTCATTAATGCGTTCTTTTTACGATCTGTGCCATCATTTCAGCTTCCATCACTGGGTCGTTGCCCACATAGGCAATCCCCTTCATATGACACAGTCCTCTACGAATTGGGCTTAATAGGTCTAATTTGAATACGATGGTATCTCCAGGGAAAACCATCTTCCTGAACTTAACACCATCAATTTTAAGGAAATACGTTAAATAGTTTTCAGGGTCTGGAACGGTATTCAGTACCAGAATTCCTCCAACTTGTGCCATGGCTTCTATTTGCAACACGCCTGGCATCACAGGAGCTCCAGGAAAGTGTCCTTCAAAGAAGTACTCATTCATGGTGACGTTCTTCACTCCTACCACATGCGTTTCGCTCAGCTCATAGATCTTATCTATGAAAAGGAACGGTGGCCGATGCGGCAATTTGGCCATGATTCCATTGATATCGAGCAACGGCTCGGCATTGAGATCAATCTTCGGTGCTTTCGGTTTGCGGTTTTCCTTCACCAATCCCGTAAGGAACTTCCCAAAGCGGGAATTGCTACCGTGACCGGGTTTGGTGGCAATGATGTGTCCGTTGATGCGAACATTCACCAACAGCAGATCACCAATAAGGTCGAGCAGTTTGTGGCGTGCCGGCTCATTCGGGAAACGAAGTTCCGTATTGTTCAAGGTGCCCGTTCGCGAAGCACGAATGTCCGGTTGATTGAATTGCTGCGCCAATTTCACTTGCTTCTCATCATCCATAGGATGTTCTACAAAAACAACAGCGTTGTCTAATCCGCCACCTTTTATGAGGTTGTGCTCTAGCAGCAATTCGAGTTCATGCAAGAAACAGAAGGTTCTATTCGGTGCAATCTCTGCTTCAAAATCGGCCATATCATTTAGCACGGCATGTTGAGGTGGCAAAACCTTGCTGTTGTAATCGATCATTACGGTAAACCGTGGCCGATCGGATGGAATGATCAAGTACTCTGCTCCTGTCTCTTCGTCTTTGAATTCAATATTCGTATCGAAATTCAACACATCGCGATCCGCTTCTAATTCCTTGATACCAGCGTTCTTCAGTTTAGAGAAAAGCTCGATGGAACTTCCGTCCAAGATCGGACATTCTGGCCCATCAATCTCAATCGTAACGCTGCTGATGCCAACGGCAGATAAAGCTGCCATTACATGTTCAATCGTACTTACGGTTGCAGATCCAACACCGATGGTTGTTCCTCTGGCCGTGCTAACGATATGTGCCGAAATGGCTTTTATTTCAGCGTTATCGAGGTCCGTTCTTACGAAAAGGATTTCGCCTATTTCAGATGGTTTGAAAGTCAAATTGACATTAGCTCCGGTATGCAGACCCACACCGCTAACGGTGCATGCAGAAGTTATGGTCTTGTGCTTCAAACTCATCTACAGATTTTTCAACTTCGTTTCAATGGCTTTCAGCGTTTCGGGCAAGCGTCTGAAAGACACGTACGACCTGCGATAGTTGCCTACCTCAAATGCAGGCGAACCCTGAACGACAGCATTGTCTGGAAGGTTATTCCCAACTCCGCTTTGTGCAGCAATCTTGACGTTATCACCGATCTTCAAATGACCGATAATTCCTACTTGACCACCGATCATGCAGCGTTTTCCGATCTTGGTTGAACCCGCAACTCCCGTTTGCGCGGCAATCACTGTGTGCTCTCCAATTTCTACGTTATGTGCTATCTGAATCAGGTTATCCAACTTCACTCCTTTACGGATGATGGTTGAACCCATAGTAGCACGGTCGATGGTTGAATTGGAACCGATCTCTACATCATCTTCCAATACCACATTCCCAACCTGCGGGATTTTACTGTAAGCTGCATCAGAAGGCGCAAAACCGAAACCATCGCTTCCGATGGTCACTCCCGCATGAAGCGTACAATTATCTCCTAAAACACAATCGTGAAGCACTTTTGAACCAGCATGCAACTTGCATCCTTTTCCGATCTTGGCATTCTTTTCAAGAACGACCAGCGCACCGATTATAGTGTTATCGCCAACAACGGCAGCATCTTCTATTACTGCCCCAGCAGAAATGGTCACATTCTTACCGATGATGGCTGATTCTGAAATAATGGCTGCAGCATGAATTCCAGGTTTTGGCCGATTCATCTCATCATACTTCTGCAACAGCAAGGCAAAACAGGTGTAAGGATCGGCCACGCGGATTAACGTTGGCTTAATATCAAACTGCGCCTCAAAATCATTCTTTACAATGACCACCGAAGCTTTGGTTGTAACGATGAATTCGCTGTATTTGGGATTAGCCAAAAACGACAGGGAACCTTCAAAACCGCTCTCAATAGGACTCACTGTACTTACTTGTACATGTGGGTCGCCATCAACGCTGCCTCCAATAAGCTCAGCAATAACACCAGCGGTCAAAATCATCCGCGCAAAAGTAAAATTTAATGAACCTGTTTTAAGTAGATGTTAACCGATCGGCAAGCAGGTTTAAAGTTGGTTGGTAAGGTGAGCTGGAAGGCAAAGAAAGTATTTTTCTACTGGTTTTGAAAGAACACTCAAACTTAGTGTGTCTGCAGCCTCAGTCAGGTCTTTCACTTCTCCGTTTTTGAAGAGGATATTGATCCTGTCATCCTTCAGATCATAAGCGCTATTGGCTATCGATTCCGTAAAAACGAAGTAAGCAGCTTCCGTTTCGGTGATGTTCCAATCGGCAGCGAGCGCTTTCCTCAAGCGAACAAGAAGATCATTGGAAACTGCCTCTGAATACATCTTGATCTTCAGTAATTTCCTATCAACCATAAAACCTGCAAGCTTAGAAAGCACGAAATCTGGATGATGTTTCCAGACTTTGACTGACGTCAAGACGTCAAAATCATCCAATTCCGCAAAACGGGCCAACAGATCAGGTTCATTTTCAAAATCCGATCGGGTCACTTTCCTATCCAAAAAGACCTTGAACGAAGGAGTTGCAAAAAGCTCCTCGCCTTTTTCGGTCAATTCCTTGGCACGTTTAAGAATGTTGATCAACAGGTATTCAGCAGAAAGCACGGTTTTGTGCAAGTAAACCTGCCAGTACATGATCCTTCTGGCCACAATGAATTTCTCTATCGAATAAATGCCTTTGCTTTCAACAGCCAACTGATCATCCACCACATGCAGCATCTTGATGATGCGGTCAGAACCGACAATTCCTTCAGAAACTCCAGTAAAAAAACTATCGCGTTTCAGGTAATCAAGCCTGTCCATATCCAACTGGCTGCTGACCAACTGGTGTAAAAACCGCTTCGGATAGTCATCATTGAATATCGAAATAGCTACATCCAATTTTCCTGCATATTCCTTATTCAATCGTTCCATGAAAAGCGCAGAAAGATCTTCGTGCGTCACGCCCGAAACAATGCTATGCTCCAAAGCATGCGAAAATGGACCATGACCAATATCGTGGAGCAAAATGGCCAGCGTTACGCCTTCAGCTTCTTCATCGTTGATGGAATATCCTTTGGCCCTTAATTCCTCAATGGCCATTCCCATCAGATGCATGGCTCCCAAGGTGTGATGGAAGCGCGTGTGCAACGCACCAGGATAGACCAAATGCGTGAGTCCAAGCTGTTTTATTCTGCGTAAACGCTGAAAAAACGGATGTTCGATGATGTCGAACACTATAGGATACGGGACTGTTATAAACCCGTAGACAGGGTCGTTGAATATCTTTCGCTTGTTATACTTTATCAAAATAGCCCGCGTTAAGGTGCTAACTTTGGCAACCTTCGGGCACGAAATTAACTAAATACGATATGGAGAAATTGAGGATACTTTGGGCTGATGATGAGATTGACTTGCTGAAACCGCATTTACTCTTCCTTAGGGAAAAGGGATTTGAGGTAGAGACTGCTACAAATGGTGATGATGCCCTTGATCTTTTTGATGAGAAGGATTTCGACATTGTGTTCTTAGATGAGAACATGCCAGGGCTTTCTGGATTGGAAACGCTGGTTAAAATGAAGAATAAGAATAATCGTGTGCCTGTGGTGATGATCACCAAAAGCGAAGAGGAGCACATTATGGAAGAGGCCATCGGTTCCAAAATCTCCGATTACCTGATAAAACCCGTCAATCCGAATCAGATATTGTTGACGATCAAGAAGAATCTGGATAAGAAACGATTGATTGCCGAAGCGACCAGCCATAGCTATCAGCGCGAATTCCGAGAGATCGGAATGCGTTTAGGCGACCGTCTCAATTATCAGGAATGGAAAGACATTTACCGCAAACTGGTGCATTGGGAATTGGAGTTGGAACGCAGCAAAGAAGACGGAATGTCAGAAATCCTCAGCTCACAGAAAACAGAGGCCAATGCGCAATTCTTCAAGTTTGTTGAACGTAATTACTTGGATTGGATGACTGGAAAATCGGAAGATAATCCGACCATGTCACACACCGTTTTCAAGAATAAGATTGCCCCAAAAGTTGGAAAGGGAAAACCAACGTTCATGCTATTGATTGACAACCTACGTTGGGATCAGTGGCAGATCATCAAAACAGCAGTTTTGGACATGTTCAAGTTAGAAAGCGAGGATATTTTCCTGAGCATTCTTCCAACTGCAACGCAATATTCGCGTAATGCCATTTTTGCCGGCCTCACTCCGCTTGAAATTGAACGCAGGTTCAAAGACAAATGGCTGAACGATGAAGATGAAGGCGGAAAAAACATGTACGAGGAAGATTTTCTTCGAGATCAACTTCAGCGATTGAATCTGAGCCAAAAATTCAGCTATAACAAGATCACCAATCACGCAGCGGGCAAAAAACTGGTGGATACCATTCCGAATTTGATGCAGAATGACCTGAATGTGATCGTCTACAATTTTGTGGATATGCTTTCGCATGCACGTACAGAAATGGAGATGATCCGCGAATTGGCCGATGATGAAGCTGCTTACCGTTCCATCACGCTAAGTTGGTTCAAACATTCGCCATTGAAAGACATGATGGAACGTATTGCCGACTACGATGTGAATGTGGTGATAACTACCGACCACGGAACGGTACGTGTGCAAGAACCAAGCAAGGTAATTGGCGATAAGAACACGAACACCAACCTGCGTTACAAACAGGCCAAAAACCTGAACTACGAAGCACGCGATGTGTTCTCAGTTCGTAATCCGCACGATGCACAACTTCCGAAGGTCAATGTGAGTCAGTCATTCATTTTTGCCAAAGAGGACAAGTTCTTCGCCTACCCGAACAACTACAACTACTACGTGAATTATTACAGGAACACTTTCCAGCATGGTGGCATTTCGTTGGAAGAAATGATGATTCCGATCGTACATTTGGGCAGTAAGTAGAAACCTTCAATTCAATAGATTGAAAATCAACCCAATAGAATTTTATCGGGTTGAATTATTATGTGTTTCCCAATCTAATTTTGATGCAATAATTCAAGCTTAACCTAGCGCTTGAAATCGTCAAAATGATACACCCAAAAACTGAACTGAAGTTTATTAGCAATGAAATTGGCTACGGTGTTGTAGCAACAGAATTTATCCCTGCAGGCACCATCACTTGGGTGCTCGATAAGTTGGATCGTGAATTCAGTCCTCTCGACTTCCAAAGCCTAGAACCAATTTACCAGAACATCCTCGATTATTACACTTTCAGAAACAACAATGGCAACTTCGTGCTTTGCTGGGACAATGGTCGCTACGTCAATCACAGTTTCAACTCAAACTGCCTGACAACTGCCTACGATTTCGAAATTGCCATTCGCGATATTCATCCAGGCGAACAGCTCACCGATGATTACGGTTATCTGAACATCCCTTCACCTTTCAGAGGTATTGACGAAGGCACCAAACGAAAAGTGGTCTATCCAGACGATCTGGTCAGGTACTACAAGGTTTGGGACAAAAAACTGCTGAAGGTTTTTGGTAGTATTCCAAAGCACGACCAACCATTGCGAGAACTCGTATCTGACGCCATGTGGGCAGAAATTGTGGCTGTTTCCAAAGGCGAAAAGCAAATGGAATCCATTCTCAAGAATTACTTCCCTCAATCCAACGGAGTAGAGAAAAAGTAGGGTTAACTTTGTGGTCTTAATATGACCACCACGAGAGAATTCAGCATCCATTCCGTCCAAGAACTTGGTTTGGTATGCGAACACCTTAAAACCATTTCCGAACAACAGAAGATCATGCTGTTTTCTGGAGAAATGGGGGCTGGAAAAACCACGCTCATCAAGGCGTTTTGCGCTTACATAGGTATTTCGGATGAGGTTAGCAGCCCTACGTTTTCGTTGGTAAACGAATACGATAGCGCTGTTGGACCTGTTTATCATTTTGATCTATACCGTATTCGTTCAGAAGAAGAACTTTATGATATCGGATATGAAGACTATTTCTTTAGTGGGTATCTTTGTTTGATCGAATGGCCAGAGATGGCCTCAGACCTTATTCCTACTGAACACGTAATGGTGAACATCCGTGTAAAAAATGACCAACGCATGATTACTGTAAACCACTCAAAATGAGCAAGAAAGAAGGCAGTTTTTTCACCCTTACCGCTTCGGGCGGCCTAATGCCGCAAGAAGAAATGTTGGAAGTGGCAAAAAGCCAGCAAGACCTCTTCATCGGTATTCCAAAAGAATGCACACTTCAAGAAAACCGTGTAGCGTTGATACCCGAAGCAGTTGCCCGATTGGTGCACAACGGACATCGGGTAATTGTTGAGACCGGAGCAGGAAAAGGCGCACACTACGAAGACAAGGATTTCAGTGAAGCTGGTGCTAAGATCGCTTACAGCACGAAGGAAGTTTACGAAGCAGACATCATTCTCAAAGTCGATCCACCTTCATTGGAAGAAATTGACCTGATGAAACCGAAGCAATGCCTCATTTCAGCTTTACAACTTTCGGTTCATCCCGAAAATTACCTGAAACGTCTGATGAAGAAACAGGTGACTGCTATTGCGGTTGACTTCATCCGCGACAGCGATGGTGGTTATCCATTTGTGCGGTCGATGAGTGAAATTGCAGGAAACACTGTTGTGTTGATTGCTGCTGAATACCTTTCAAACGTCAATGCCGGAAAAGGATTGATGATGGGAGGCGTAACGGGTGTTCCGCCTACGGAAGTGGTTATTCTTGGTGCAGGAACAGTTGGAGAATATGCTGCGCGAGCTGCTCTCGGATTGGGCTCTTCCGTAAAAGTATTCGACAATTCGCTGCAAAAGTTGAGCAGAATGCAGAACGATATAGGTCAACGATTATACACCAGCACCATTCATCCAGATGTGCTGGCAAATGCTCTTGAAAATGCGGATGTCGTCATTGGAGCTATTCGTTCCAAAAAAGGCCGCGCACCCATTTTGGTGACAGAAGAAATGGTGAGCAACATGAAATTCGGATCGGTGATCATTGATGTGTGCATCGATCAAGGCGGTTGCATTGAAACCTCTGAGGTGACAAATCATGCTCATCCAACCTTTACAAAGTATGGAGTGGTGCACTATTGTGTTCCAAATATTGCATCGCGTGTGGCGCAAACAGCTAGCATGGCGCTGAGCAACATTTTTTCGCCCATGATGTTACAAATGTCTGACGCTGGTGGATTGAACAATATGATGCGATTTGATCAAGGTCTGCGCAATGGTGTTTACACCTTCAATGGTTCGGTTACCAATGAATATTTGGCAAAAACATTTGACCTACCATTCAAAGACCTGAACCTTATAATGGCAGCATTTTAAGTACGGAAAAGAAAGAGGAAGTTAGGATGTCGCATGAACAGATAAGACCAGGAGGATTCAATATTCTACCGCCCGTTGTAAAGAATCTACTCATCATCAACGGCTTGTTTTATTTGGCAACCATGGCCTTTGGGCGCTACGGATTTGACCTCGTAAAACTTCTCGGACTGTTCATCCCTCAATCAGCATACTTTAGGCCGCATCAATTGGTGTCGTACATTTTTATGCACGGCAGCTTCGAGCATATTTTCTTCAATATGTTCGCGCTTTGGATGTTCGGAAATGCCATCGAGAATTATTGGGGCGGCAAGCGATTTCTCATTTACTACATGGTTACTGGCCTCGGAGCTGGCCTTATTCATTTGGCTATTTTGGAGGTGGAGCTTTTCACCATTTTACCGCAACTTTCTGCAGATGCCATTCAGATGGTGAAAAACGAAGGCTTGTCTGTTTTGGAAATGAATCAGAATTATTCTGATCCTGCGTTGGCCAAGCTGAATTCGATACTGAATGTTCCAACCGTAGGCGCTTCGGGCGCGGTTTTCGGTTTACTCTTAGCTTTCGGAATGATGTTCCCTAATGCGATGATCTACCTCTACTTCTTCTTCCCTATCAAAGCCAAATACTTTGTGATCGGTTATGGTTTGATGGAGTTGTTTTCGGGCGTAAGCAACCGACCTGGCGATAATGTGGCGCATTTTGCCCACTTGGGCGGAATGATCTTTGGCTTTATTCTGATAAAGATCTGGCGAAAAAAAGGTTCGCGCTTTTAGGAATATGGCCTTATTGGACGACATAAAATTCCAGTTCAGAACGGGAAACATTCTCATGCAATTGATCTACATCAATGGCGGAGTTTTTCTTGGAATGATGGTACTACGACTCCTGTTTTATTTGACAGGAACAGTTAGTACGTTCGATCAATTCGCTGCGCACCTCATATTGCCTTCATCGCTGGAATTATTACTCTATCGTCCATGGACGATTCTCACACACATGTTCATTCACGATGGTTTTCTACACATCCTCGTGAATATGATGTGGCTATATTTTGGAGGAACGATCTTTCTCAATTTCCTCGACAGTAAGAAATTGCTGAGTACTTATTTGCTTGGTGGATTTTCTGGTGCCATCTTTTTTGTGCTTGCCATGAACATCTTTCCGGTGTTCAACCAGCACGTTTCATTGTCATTTGCCGAAGGCGCATCGGCCGCTGTGCTGGCCGTGATGGTTGCTGCAGCCACAACTGTTCCCAACTACGTGGTGCATCTTGTATTGATTGGCCCTGTGAAATTGAAATACGTGGCACTTGTGTCTGTTGTTTTAGATGTTCTGCTTATTCCAAGTGGAAATGCTGGTGGCCATTTTGGGCATTTGGGCGGAGCACTTTTCGGATTCTTGTTTGCAACTCAACTTAAACAAGGAAACAACTTGACCGTAGATTTCCTGAAGCCTTTATCATGGGGCAGAAATGGATTTCCAAAGGGTAACAAGAAGATAAAAGTGGTCCATAGCCGCGCTAAAACAGACCAAGAATACAATGCTGAAAAGGTCTCTAAACAAGAACAGATAGATGCAATTCTCGATAAAATAAAGCGTTCGGGTTACGATAGCCTTTCCAAAAAAGAGAAAGAGATTCTGTTTAAAGTCGGCAAAGAATTATGAGCGAAGTAGGAATTAGAGTGCGTGGTTGGTTTGACCGCTTTGCGTTCGTTCTGAATATCATTCTGCTTATCGCCCTTTCGCTTTCGTATTTGGCTGGAATCGTCAGTCCTGAAAAATTTTGGCCTTTGGCCTTAGTTGGCATGTCCTACCCTATTCTATTGGCTATTACCGTTGGCTTCATCATTTATTGGATACTGAAGCGTAGATGGTTCCTGTTCTTAAATATCGCGTTCCTCCTGATAAAATGGGATTACGTTCAAGCCACCATTCAATTCAATCCTCCGTCAAAAACTGAAACGGAAGAAGGTTTCAAAGTGATGAGCTTCAATGTTCGGTTGTTTGACCGATTCAATTGGATCAAAGACACCGATACAGAACTATCAATTTATCGTTTTCTGTTCAGTCAACAGCCAGAAATCCTCTGCATTCAAGAATTCTTTCATAGTGATAAACAACGGTTTCCAAGAATGGATACTCTGCTTAATATGGAGTCGGTCAAATACGTCCATTTTGAGAATCATCCGAATACGAAATGGAAGAGTTTTACTGGAATGGCCACTTTTAGCAAGTATCCTATAGTGAACAAAGGCGTGGTCTATTTTGACAAAACCCATAATAACATGGGGATTTTCACGGACGTGCTCATCGGAAGTGATACTACACGCATTTACAATATTCATTTGCAGAGCATTGGACTAAGTGATAAGGATTACGCCATTCTTAATCGAATAATGGAACAACAGGAGCTGGAGGACACAGACGGAGGAAAACAGGTGATTCGGCAAATGAGGGAAGGTTTCCAGAGACGCAGCTCGCAGGCAGAAAAGGTGGCTGCGCACATTCAATCGTGCCATTATCCAATCATCGTCTGTGGCGATTTCAATGAAGTGCCAACTTCTTATTCATACCAGACGATTCGTAAAGGCCTGACCGATAGTTTTTCCAAATCTGGCCGTGGACTGGGAGCCACCTATGTTCGCATCCCCTTTTTTCGGATTGACAATATCCTATTCAGTTCAGAATTCGGTTCTTCAGAACATATTGTTCATCACCAGATACTCTCAGATCATTTTGCTGTGAGCGCACAGCTCAAAATTGATTGATAAAGTGATTCTACTTCCACTACTTGCAAACTCTCTTCTGAAACATCAGTTTAGCATCAAAAAATTTAGAATATATTGAAACGAACGCATTTAGTCCTACTCATATCCATCATCCTTTCACAACCTGCTTGGGCTCAAAAAGGAACCAAAAAGATTAAGTCTTACGACAAGTATTCCGGCATACGCGAAGTGTACAGGGTAATTAAATCTGATATGACCACCAAATTTGGCGAGTATACATACAGTTTTGATAGCCATATTCAGATTAGAGGCACATACATAAACAACTTAAAGCAAGGTGAATGGATTATGACGCCTAACTCAAAATTTAAGATTGTTGGGAATTATAAAGACAATCTCAAGAATGGTTCATGGAAGTATTATGATGGTGATGTTGTAGTCGCAGAATGTCAATATCTGGATGGTAAACGAAGCGGCAAACAAGTCAGTTACTTCCCTGATGGAAAAATTGCTGGGGAATACAATGCGGTGGATGGGATAAAACAAGGCGATGAAAAAATCTATCACTCCAATGGCCAACTCAAAGAAAAAGTGACCTATTTGAATGGAAAAGAAAATGGTGAATGGCAATCGTACTCAACTGATGGTGAGCTGATTTGGTCGATTGAGTACTTCGAAGGGCAGCCTATTACGCTGATTTCGAATAAAACAGGCGATTTCCCATTGTATTACGAAGGAGACTTGAAAAATGGAACAGGATCACTTATTCTGTATTCTAATGATAATGATAATGGAACAAAAATGATTGTGCGCAATTTCAGAGATAGCCTGCTACACGGAGTAGTTGAGTATAATCCTGAGATTGACGGGGCAATTTCATACAACGGAAAGTTTGAGAATGGTTTTATGGTTGGTGATTGGACTTTTTGGAACAAAACCAAAGATTACAACAAACAAAAGAGCTATTCCATCAATGACAGCCTAACATACGACTCTGAAATAGGGTACGTCAAACAACTTGACCGCAGCTTTTATTTAGTCGAATCCATGCCTCAATTTGGTCCGAGAAGGAGTGATAGTGATTTGCTTCGGTTTGTAGGAAGATCTGTCAATTATCCAGCCGAATGTAAAACGAATGGCATAACGGGGGTTTCTTACGTAAGCTACATTGTTGGCGTTGATGGGGGCATTTATGATGTGGAAATACGTAAAGGTTCGGACCCACAACTTGACGCAGAATCGGTAAGAGTGATCAGAAACTTGCCTTATTATCAACCTGGGTTACAAAGTTTCATGCCAGTTCCCGTTCAATTCACAATTCCCATCCGTTACCAGCTTAACTGAAGATCAAGGAATTTTCATGACCGTTTTCAGGCTCAATCCGTTCATTGAATTTGAACTGAGCCCCGAAATATTCGTGTGTACGAACCGCAGAACCTGGTCGTAATACAACACCACAACAGGCGCTTCTTCTACAATAATGCTGTCCATTTGGGCATAGTAGCGGTAGCGCAGCGAATCGTTAGTGGTTGAAAGAGAAGCTTCATACAAAGAATCATAAGCTTCTTTGGAGAAAAGCGTATAATTCGGTCCATTTGGAGTGAGGTTTTTGGAATAGAACAGCGAGAGGTAATTCTCTGCATCGGCATAATCTGCAATCCAAGATTTACGGAAGAATGGAACTTGTGAATTGGCCACCAAAGCACCATGTGTGGCTCCGGGATTGACTTCAATGCTGAGTTTTATTCCTACTTCCTGAAGCTGATGTTGCATGTATTCGCACAGATCCAAATACTGTGATGTGGTGTACAAGGGAATTTCGGGCAAACCCTCTCCGTTAGGAAAACCAGCTTCCGCCAACAATTCCTTGGCTTTTTTCGGGTTGTAGTGATAGCCATCAACCCTGAATTCTTCTCCCGGAAGTCCAGTTGGAAGAAAGCCGTGAATGCCGGGTGAACCGATGTTATTCCGGATGTAGCGCATCATCTTCTCGCGGTCGAAACCGTAATTGATGGCCTGCCGAACTCGTTTATCGTTGAGTACGTTGATCTTACCATTCACAGAATCCTTCAGTAAGAATCCCAGGTATTCTGTATTCAAAAACGGTTCAGATAGCATAACGAGTTTCTCCTTCATTTCGGGTTGAAGATTCCCGTTGGGAGTAATCAGCGCATCCTTGTAGCTGCCATCTTCCAAACCTGAAAGCATATCCAAGTTTCCTTTCATGAATTCGAGAAAAATAGACTGCGGATCGGGAATGAACGTAATGCCCACAGCATCAAGATACGGCAGTCGATTTCCTTCCGCATCAAGCTCAAAATAAGCCTCACTCCGATGAAGCACCAACTTATTTCCCTCGTACCATTCCTTAAATTTAAAAGGACCAGTTCCCACAGGTTGGCGCCCGAAATCCTTGCCAAGCTTTTCGGTCACTTCTTCGGGCACCACCGAACAATACTGCATGGAAAGGATTCCAAGAAACGGAGGAAAGCTGTGGTTCAGTTGAATTTCCAAAACGCTATCGTTCAACGCCTTGAAACCGTTTTCTTTCACTGCGTTGAATATCCAACGACCAGGAGAAAGTGTTCTATCATCCAAAATCCGATTGAAACTATACTCAAAATCGGAAGCCACCACACTCCTACCCGTTCCGTTGGCGAACAGTTCGTGGTCGTGGAATTTCACATCATTCCTCAAGATGAAACGGTAAGTCAATCCATCTTCGCTGATTTCCCACCGTTTGGCAATACTTGGCTCCACTTCCATCCTATCATTTAGCTGCACCAAGCCGTTGTATAGCTGCGTAGTGGCCCAAATGTTTCCCATGGTGCGCGCCTGTGCCGGATCAAGCGAAGTGATGCCTTTGCTCTCGTTGTAACGGAAAACAGTCTTGTTTGAATTCGATTCTGGTCCAGCGCACGAAGCAAGGAACATAATGACAAACAGGAACAGACTAGGGCGCATGAGCGCAAATATAGCCAGAGCAGATTCTAAGTTCAGATTCTAATTTCTACTAGAAAAAGCAATAGTTTACTTCTTCGATTGACGAAAAACGATTAACGAACAGCGATTAACGATTTCTCCACGTAGCAACTTCCAGATGATTGATTGTATTTACAGGCTCCACGTATCACCCAAAAGATGATAACCGTTGACCACAACAATCGTAATTCGTTAATCGATATTCGCGAATAACTGAACGCAAAAAAGTTCATCATCTCAATACAAGACCACCTCTGTTCAGCTTGCCTGATCCTATCTATTTTTGAGGTCGATGACGACTGAAGAGATCAAGCAATTGTTGGATGACAAGTATGAGCAATACTGCCATTCTGATTTTATTGAAACTGACCCCATTTCCATTCCGCATCTTTTCGAAGAAAAACAGGACATTGAAATAAGCGGTCTCATTGCGGCCACCATCGCTTGGGGACAACGGCCAACCATCATCAAAAATGCCCATAGCGCTATGAAACGGATGGGAAACGAGCCGTATCGGTTTGTAATGGAACATTCAGAAAAGGATCTGAATGGATTTAACGGATTCGTCCATCGTACATTCAATGCAAATGACCTGAAGCATTTTGTGCGTTCGCTCAAAAACGTGTATTCCAAACATGATTCGTTGGAAGAAATTTTTCTCACAGGAATCGCAAAGAATGATAGAAACATGAAGAACGCGATTCATCATTTCAAGAACGAATTCTTCTCCATTCCTCACGAAAAACGAACGCAGAAACATGTTGCCGACCCAATGAAAGGTTCATCGGCCAAACGCATTAACATGTATTTGCGATGGATGGTCCGTTCGGCAGACAAAGGCGTTGATTTCGGCATCTGGAATCAAATCCCAACTTCCATCCTTTCGTGCCCACTGGATGTGCATTCGGGTAGAAACGCCAGGCAATTAGGCTTACTATCGCGAACGCAAGATGATTGGAAAGCCGTTGAGGAACTGGATCTTTCGCTACGTTCCTTAGACCCGATAGATCCAGTCAAATACGATTATGCGCTTTTCGGATTGGGTGTTTTTGAGTGAAAAACACTTGCAAGTTGAATAGACTGACAGTTTCTTCTTTAATCGTTCAGCACTAGTTTGTAGCCGATACCACGGATATTGACAATCTTGATATTGGGGTCGGATTCTAGCTTCTTCCTCAATTTTGAGATAAAAACATCTAAGGTTCTACCCACGTAATCACCTTCATCTCCCCAAACATTCTTGAGAATAAGCTCGCGCTCAACGGTTTCATTTACGGATGAAAGCAAAAGCAAAAGCAAATCTGATTCCTTACTTGTAAGTTCCGTCCGTTCGTCTCCTAGCCAAAGTTCGGCATTCAATTGGTCAAATTGGTAATTGCCAATGCTCACCATATTGAGGTTGGCAACCGCAGATTTTCGGTTTACCATAAATGAAACAACACCGATCAAAACGAACAGAATTGAAAGCAGGATGGCAAGCAAGCGATATACTTCTCCGTATTCTCCTGAAAAAATGTTGAGAGAAGCGCTCGAAGTGGTTTCCGCATCAATTACAACAGGCGCAGCTTCCATAATTGTCACCAATAAACTGTAGCACCCAACGGGCTGTAATCTTTGTCCGCAAGGAAGCATGCTTGTATTGGGCAACGGAGCAACCAAATAGCTATAAACCAACTCGTGAGAATCGCATTGATGCACCTCGACCAGATAACGTTCTGCCATTTTTGTTTCTGTGACCACTCGTTCAATGGTGGCTACCAACGAATCAGGATGAAAGCCAAATTCCTTGTCGAATCGAATCCGATAACCAGCCTCTTCCTTTTCTATCGGCAGCACGCGTGATGTGCTATCACCGAGACTGAGCAATACTTGGTGACCAATCATACGCATCGCCACTTTCGTTTGGCCATCCTGTGCCTCGTTTTGAGCCTTTCCTGTTGCTGTGAACAACAGCAAGCTGACGAAGGCGAAACCAAGAATTCTAAAAACGTGATCAGTCATGCCACAAAGCTATTGGCTTAATGCTGTCTTCGATATGTTTTACATTCATTTACAATGATTTACACACGATTTACGATGAATGGGAATGATCTAACCTAGCTTCGTCTCAGCAATTATTGATAACCCGTAACTAGAATACGTCATGAACAGAACATTGGCCATCATCATCCTTCTTATTGGCGCAGGCTGTGCTGCCGACAGCCAAGAAATCAAACATCACCACACCAATACTGCTCAGGATTCCGTGGCGTACGCCATGAATCCGTATCGGTTATCGCTCGAACTTGAGGCTTTGGAAAACAATCAATATGCTTTGACTGCTGCGATGGAAATAGATAGCGGTTGTTGGTTCGCTTCACCGCACTCAGCCGCTCACTACAAGGGATATTTTAGCATGAAGCTGCATGAAAATAATTTCCTGCTATTGGATAGTTCTTTCCTCGAAGTGCCTCCTTCTGCTTTGCAAAAGGACAAGTGGATGAATGAAATGACCCATGTTGTAGTTGAAAACACGACTTACACTCAAACGCTCAAGGTCAATTCTACCGAAGATTTCAAGGTGCTAGGAATGATCCAATTTGTGATTGAACCGAAATGCACGCTTGAACAAATTCCATTTTCCATTTCGAACGTGGAAGGAAAATTAAGCGTTCAGAAATATCCTAAAATCGATAGGACTACGTGCGACAAGGTCAATTGAATTTATAAAGACGTGCTGGTAATCAATCGCCTGACTGTTATGTAGCATGGCTTTGTTCTTCTCAATTGAAGAAGTCATGCGATTAAAATTAATTCGGAATGCGAAATTTACACTCCTCTAACTCAATCTACAACCATCAACATTTGGCAATGCGATTTCTTATTCTTCTCTTGACGACATCTTTAAGCTTAAGTGCCGTAGCGCAGCAAGTTTCGCATGCCACGTTTTACAGCAAAGAAGGTTACCTGTTCACCATCTTCCTAAACGGACAAAAGATGAACGATACGCCTCAGACCGAGGTTCGACTCATCAACCTTACTCAGCCATATTATTCGTGCGAAGCAGTATTTGAAGATCCTTCGTTAGAGCCAGCAGTGCGCAAGCTGCTGCAACTTACCGATTCGCACGGTAGCCGTGTGGATGCCACCTTTGTTGTGGAACATAGTAAGAAAGGTCCAATGAAGATCGGCTGGAAATCGCATAGTCTTTATCCACGATACATTGAAGAAGACAATACTCCAACGGTTGTTGTAGTTGGCGGAGGCGCTCCTGGAACCATGCAGCAAACCACTACTACCCGTACGGTTGGGACCACTGTGCAAGATGGTGTTAGCATGAGCTTTGGTGGACTTGGTGGTAGTGTAAATATCAACACGGGAACCAGTCAACCTATTGTCGAAGAAACCACTACCGTTACTACGATGCAAGGAACTGGAACAGCTAGCGGTGGCGACCTTCCTTGTGGCGGCACAATCCTAGGTAATCAAGATTTTGAAATGGCGCTTAAGAGCATTACAGTTAGAAGTAGCGAAGAAGGCCGATTGCTTTCCGGAAAACAGATCGTAAGCACCAATTGCCTTACAACAGATCAGATCAAGCGCATTGCCTCGCTTTATCAAACCGAAGAGTCTCGTTTGGATTTAGCCATCTATGCTTACCCATACATACTCGACAAAGGCAGCTACTTTAAAATGAACAGTTTATTTGAAAAAGAAGCCAGTATTGACGCGCTGAACAAGGCAATTTTAGGTGAATGATTTTTCAGAAACTCAGATTTGTTCAATCAGAACGCTTTGTCTTTCTAAGAATGTGCGCAGAGATTCAATGATTAACAGCTTGTTGATTTCACCCCAAAGCAAACCACAAAAAGCGGAAACCAAAGCCAAGCATCACCACACCAATTACCTGATAGGCACGAACGAGGAAATTGGGTTGCACGAACTTTTTGATGCGGTGAGCAAATATCACCTTGCCGCTATCAGTTAAGAGAATTCCGAGCAATGCTGCCCCAAGAAACAGCCACAGCTCCTGCCCTGCTCCATATTTCCCCTGCGCTAGGCCAATAACCCCAATCCAGACCAAAAACACAAAGGGATTGACGAAGTTGACCAAGAACCCTTTGGCAAAATAAGCAGTGTAATGCCCTGCTTTCAGCTTCAGATCAGCATCTGCATTGATGTTGGGTTTGAGTATGTATTTGAGTCCGAGCATGAATAGAATTAGGCTACCGCCCAAAGCCAACCAAAATTGATTTTCTGGATTTTGGAAGAATGGAATGGCACCAAATGAGCACAGAATTACGCAGACCACATCACTGATGAAAATGCCAAGTGCCACCATCATTCCAGCCCAAAAGCCATAGTTGAGGGCACTTTTAAGTAAGGTGAAAAAAACAGGGCCAATGAAGATGATCATGCCCAATCCGAGAAGAAAACCCTCCACAAATGCCATGGAGCTAATTTACTATTTCGGATCGTCCTTGAAAGGTCGTCTTTGCGTCCATTCCTTGGGGCGGATGTTCTGAATGAATCGTTTCACAATTGAATTGGTGATTCCATTGAGATGCTTGACCAGCAATTGATACTGCTGCGGTTCTGCACCCATCGTGCTTTTGATCTCCATGGCAGTACGTGCTAGATCGATGCTTTTCGCGCCATCTTTGATGGAATCATCCAATAGGCTGTAAAGGATGTTCTGATAGAGCGAACAATCCCTATTGTAATCGTAATTCAATCCCACAAAGCTGGCATAGTTGTGCTCCACGCCTTTGATGTAGGAATAAAACCCGATCAGATTTTCCCCATCGAAATATCCTTTCACAATAAAACGGTCTTCAAGTGCGGCTTTCAGATCCACGAAATAGCGCGGATGGATGCTGACCATATGAAAATCCGCACCAGCTTCTACATTCTTGAACAGTTCCATGATCAGATCATTCCGTTCTTGAATTTCGATAGCGTTCAACTCGCGAACTTCAAGATGCTCCGATTTCTTGTAAGCAGCTTTGGCTCGAACGCGATACTTGGAACTGAAATCGTTCATCACATCTTCAAATTCCTTCCATTCTGGGCGAATGGCTGAAACCATGTTCGGCTGTACAGCAAAAGATGTAAAGTCATCATCCAAAGCAACAATCTTCGATTCCAACGCTTCCGAAACATCCTTGATGAGGACGCAACGTATTTTCTTGCCAGATCGGTTTGATTCTACGATCTTCCTCCATGCGCTATCTACAATGAAAGCACGTTCGGGAATAGTTAAGCTTTCGCTGAAATAGGCACCGTGGTCGCCCGATTGCAAAAGGTTTCCCTGAATGAGCAAACGAGCTTTCACGCTTTCCAAACTGGAGGAAATAACGCCTTTGGCTTTGCTGAAAAACGATTGCGTATCGCCAACCTTATCGGTGTCAACGTTCTTATCCACATTGGCAATATGAACGTCTGTTTCCTGATAGTAAAGGATGGCTACTGGTTCTTCTTGCCGATAAGCCACCATGTAATGGAAGCACATTCCCTTGTAAGGATGCTGCTCCAAGGCTGCCAAGTAAGGTGCCGAAAGCAGAAAATTGCCGCTTTCATGAAACAGCTTGCTCCAATGGGAAGCAGGCACATCGAATGCCGATGTGAAATGCGCCAACGAAATACCGGCAACATCTTCCAAGCCTTCGCACTGCTTGCGAAGTCCACCTATCCGGTCACGTATAAAGTCGAGAGAAATGGCCAACCGTTATGATTAATAGTTAATTCAGAATGATCAATTGTCAGACGCGGTTTGCTGATCGCTGTTTTCAAGCATCATATCCCTAACGTACTTGACAGGAGCAGATCCGAAAGAAAGGAATTCTTCATGAAATGCTTTCAATTTAAAGGCATCGCCTTGCTTTTCTTTCAACTCATTGCGCAATTGCATGATCTCGTAAAATCCGGTAAAATAACTGCACAATTGCACTTGCGATAGTGTTGCTCTTTTCCACTTGCCCTTGGCTTCGGCCTCTTGCTGAAACGCCTGATCGACCAACAGATCCATTGCTTGTTCCTCGGTCATGCCGTTTACGTGAATAGAATAGTCCAAAATAGTATTACAAACTGTTCGCAAATTCCATTTGTAGTACATCAACCACATTTCTGGCGAATTGTTTCCGTAGCCTTCTTCCAGCATCATCCGCTCGGTATACACCGCCCAACCTTCAATCATGGCGCCATTGCCAAATATACTTTTCACCAAACTTGGTGCTTGATTGGCGTACACCAATTGGGCATAGTGACCAGGAATCGCTTCGTGGATATTCAGTATTTGAAGAATGTAACTGTTGTATTCGCGCAGGTAGCTTTCGGCTTCATCTGCCGTGTAATTCTCCAAGGTTCCTACATTGTAATAGGTATCCCCGAACTTATCGTATGGTCCAGGTGCAGAAATAGAAGCTCCAGCAACCCCTGCCATGTAAGCGGGTTCTCGCCTAATCACCAACGGTTTTTCCGGGTCGAGAAAAAGAAGGTCTTGATCATTGACAAACTTGGTCAGTTCTGGAATCTGCGCTTCAATTGTGGCCTGAAAGCTATCGCGATGGCAATGCTGCAGCGATAGTTTGTCAATCATGCTTCTGATAGCCAAAAGTGTATCCGATGGCATGGCTTTCGTTCCGAAATAAGTTGACCAAAGATCTTTGGTAAGCGCCAACATCTTTCCGTGCAATTCAACCTTGGTTTCAACTGCTTTTTCGTAAACCTCTTCAGCGGAATAGGTACTGACAATATCGTATTGGAACTTCTGCGTAAAGAGCTCCCTCCCTATCCGAAAATCGCGGGCATTATCTTTCAACGTTGGTTTCACCTCCATCGAAAGGAAATCGATGTAATCTTGAATGGCCATTTTGGCGAATTCGATATTGGCAAGCAGATTCTCTTTTTCGACATGACTCAACCCCGAAGCATCTACACTATCAATTAACGATGAACCGAACACGGCCAGCGCTCCTTCGTTCTGCATAATGGCCAGATCGGTATGTTGAACCGTTGGATTCTTGATGTTTGCCTTGGCTGCTTCGTAATACGCGTCCAACTGCTCCATTTTTGTCGACATGGCACGTAAACGTTCATCCAATGGCGCATATCTTCCATTGATCATAATGCCAAACGCACCTCCAACGTTATAACTGGAAGGGTTCCATTCGTGCCCCTTAAAAACCTCGGTGTACCAGATGGTACTTTCCAACTGATTGCGGATCATGAGCAGATCGGTCAATTCAGAAGGGCTCATCTTGCTTTGATTGAATTGCTTGAGCGAATCGAGATAGGACTTGCAAAAAGCCATTTCAGCATTTCGGCTCTCCTCATTCGGAATAATGAGCAACGAATCGTAATCGTGAAACCCAACGTAGGATGCCCAACCGGGATTCTGTTTCCAGAATTCAGTAATGAAACGGTCTTCGAAGGCTTTAAAATCCATGGTTTGAGGATGTTTCGTTTCCGAGCAGGAAATCAACAAGGCGATGGCGAAAAAATAAACGAGGAATCTCATGCTGGTAATTTGGTCAAAGATACCTTTATGACCGTGTCGGCAAATCGTCTTTTCAATTTGATGAGAACTGTATCTGTATCGGTAACTTTGATGCTGTGAGATTTCTTTACACCGTAATCTTCTTGTTGATTGGTTTTCAGTTCTGCTTTGCGCAGGACGAAGATTATTATGCACCTGAAAAGCAACGGAATCCTGTAAGTCAGGAAGAACTGAATCAACTTCACCGTTGGGGGCCGAAATTCGGTATTGAAGCGTTCGGTTCCATTGGCTACTCGCATTTTTACACACCAAGCACCATTTCAGGAGCTTTCTATAAGGCGGTTGGCGGATTCGGTTATGATTCAGGTATTGGTGTTCGAATCCGCATTCGGCATAAACTGGCCATTGCTACTGGATTTGTGTTCAGTGGACGTGGTTATGACATCGGATTTCCTGCACAGGCTGAGTACGATACTGGCAATGGAACCGCTGTTATTGGCGTAGATGTATATGAAAAAGCCAACATGACCTACATGGGTTTTTACATCAAACCTATTATCGAACTGAGCAGGAAGTTCCACTTGGCGCTCTTGTTCAAACCAAGTTGGCAGCTTTCTTACAAGGGAACATCCACACAAAACATTACAAGCGGACCAGCATCAATAGTAGGTTCAACGGGAACTTTGAAAAACCAATCCTCAGTAGAAATTGAGAAGAAACAATTCGAACTGGGATTAGAATTCGCTTACAAGTGGGTGATCGACCCTCAACTTATTCTTAAACCGCATATCGGAATCAACTTTGCTACCAGCGCCATTTTCCACACGGGCGCAGACCTTCCTACACCTTTCGGAGCTTGGGAACAGAATCCATCGTTCATGACACTTCGATTCGGAGTGATCTTTGAAACGGGTCTTTGGATGGATAAACCAAAGTTGGAAGAGAAATAGTTACTTGAAGAGATTCAAGTTCTCGCAAGCTTCAGAATAATCTAACACCTTTAATACTTTCGCAGGCAACTAGCCGAAACCCTTCGAATGCTTTTCAGCAGTCTGCTGTTTCTCTTCGCTTTTTTGCCCACGGTTCTACTTCTGAACCTGGTCTTTAAAAAGAATGCACGGAATTTTCTGCTGCTCTTTTTCAGCCTGCTGTTCTACGCTTGGGGTGGCGTTACAGACACACTGATCCTGATCGGTTCCATCATCATCAATCATGTGCTTGCCTCTCGAATTGTGGCCACGGACGGAATGAGTAGAAAGCGCTGGTTACAGATCGGAATTATAACAAACGCGCTCATCATTATCAGCTTCAAGTATCTGGGCTTCATGGCAGAGAACTTGAACTTGGTATTCAGCTCCATAGGATTTGCCATGGAGATTCCTCGCATCAAGATCCGTTTACCGCTCGGCATCTCATTCTTCACATTTCAACAGATGTCCATGCTGTGGGATATTTATCGCCAGCACGACAAACGCAAACTGAAATTGGCCGAAACAGCCTTGTATGTGAGTTTCTTTCCACAATTGATCGCTGGTCCGATTGTTCGCTACCACGACATCATTGATCAGATCAGAAACAGGGTTCTTTCCATCGACCTATTCCATTCTGGCGTTCAACGTTTCATCATTGGTCTGTTCCGAAAGGTGATCTTGGCCAACACCTGCGCCATCATTGCCGATGAAATAATGGACTTGCCTGTGACAGAACTATCCACATCCGTGGCATGGCTCGGAATCGTTGCCTACGCGTTCCAGATCTATTTCGACTTTTCAGGTTACTCTGATATGGCAATCGGTATTGGAAGAATGCTCGGATTCAGAATTCTGGAGAATTTCAACTTCCCATATGTCTCTAGAAGTATTCAGGAGTTTTGGAGGCGTTGGCACATGTCGCTTTCTACGTGGTTCAGAGATTACGTCTACATCCCGCTTGGTGGAAACAGAATGGGTGTTGCGCGTACTTACATCAACCTGCTTACCGTCTTTTTTCTTACTGGACTTTGGCATGGAGCCACCTGGAGTTTCATCTTCTGGGGCTTGTTCCACGGGTTTTTCCTCGTACTGGAACGACTTGGGATGAACAATTTATTGGACCGACTTCCTCGCCCGATCTCGTGGTCATATACCATGCTGGTGGTTCTCGTTGGTTGGGTGTTCTTCCGAATAGAGGATTTCAGCAGCGCCTCCAATTATGTCGGTTTGCTGTTCGGATTAGGAGAATCGAATCCTATTTCAGTTCTACAATTTGTTGACCGCGAGAAACTGCTCGTTCTTGCAGCTGCTGGCTTGTTCTCTACCACGCTTCCTCAACTTGTACTTAATTGGATTACTACTCAGCTTTCTAAATTGGGCAATTGGCATCAGTGGCCTTTAGAATTGTTCAAGGCTGCTGTGCTACTACTCATCGTTCTGAGCTGCGCGATGTATGAAAATGCCGATTCATATAACCCATTCATCTATTTCAGATTCTAATGGGACATCTGAGCAAATACATTCTTTCCGTGCTGTTTGTGGCGATGCTATCCGTGCCACTCATAAATCAGAACTTCTCTATTTGGAACTTTGAGCAAAAGGACGAAAACAGGGATTTCCATGAGAAACCAACATTGAAATTGGACCACATGGAAATCTTTCCGGGCCAGTTTGATGCCTATTTCGAAGACGCTTTCAGTTTTAAACCACCATTATTGGAGTTATACAAATTCGTGAAACTTCGTTGGCTGAGGGTTTCTCCATATCCGGAAAAAACCATGCTTGGCAACGATGGCTGGTATTTCCTAACACAAAAGGAAGGAAACATTTTGGCAGGAAAGAAGGATTTCACGCCTGCGCATCTCGCAGCTTTTAAAACTGAATGGCAAAGGCGCAGTACATTCCTCGACTCACTTGGAATCGTTTACCATTGGTACATCATGCCCATGAAGCATTATGTATACAAAGACAAATTGAAGTATAACGCACCCATTTCTCCTCGTCCGAAACGTGTTGCTCAATTGCAGGAATTTCTGAATGCAGCATTTCCAGATCTGGTTTATGACCCTACCGAAGTGCTTATCAAGGCGAGAGATAGCGTTGAGGTGTATCAGAAGCGAGACAACCACTGGAATTACCAAGCTGGCTATTCGGTTTCAGCATACATCATTGAAACCTTGAAGAAAGATTTCCCACAGCTGGAACACAAACCGTTCAGTGCCTATGGATGGAAAGAAAAATGGGGAATTGGCGGATTTCATGCAGGAGTTTTAGGGTTTGAAGACTCGGTTGCCATAAAAGTGCCAATCGACTCGAACGAAGACGCTATTCAATTTTCTTACGGGTTCCCCCCCACACCAGAACTCCCTTTTCCAGACCAATACGAGTTCTCTTATCGGAAATCAGACACCACGGGACCAAGAATTCTGATCATCCGAGATTCATTCGGAGATTATCTGAGACCATTTTTCAAAGAATCATTCTCCGAATCGGTATTCATTTTCGATGCATGGAATTATGACCTTCCAGAAAAAATCGTGTTACAAGTAAAACCCGACATCGTCTTGTTCTGGTCGCTGGAAACACATATTGGTCACGTGATAAGAAACTCACCTGAGTACACGGACGACTACTGATCGTTTCTGAAAATCACCAGCTGTTGCAGCGGAATCGGTCTAATTCAACTTCTGCCCCAGTAGTCGTAGAATTTCCATGTTCGTAATCGTAGGATTGGAAATTATCCACCCAAACACCAATTCGACCTTGACCAGCACTCAACGCTCCAAGAACTAAACGAACGCCAACAGGCTTAACTTCCACTGAATCTGAATAGGCGTATGACACGCTTCCGAAGGTAAACGAGCTCGAGACAATGTTTCCGCTACGTTCAATCTTCATCGAACCTTCGTTGGTAGGAATAAGTCTAAGATGCTCCTCAAACTGTTGGGCATTCACATAAGCATATGCTTCGCCTTGATGAACTGCCACTCCGCTCAACACATTTTCATCATCCAAGTCATAGATTTCCATTCGAAACTGTGGTCCAAGCACATCGTTTGAATCCAAAACGATGTGATCGATACTGACCTCAAAATCTCCTTTTAAGGTCTGCTGAGAAAGCGAAATAGCATTAACCGTACTTGGATTGTAGACAACCAACGACAACCATCCAGTGTCTGTTTTGGCATATGCAGCAATGTCGCGCGTATCCAAATCCCATATTGGCCGACATGGATCTGAGTCCTCTTTACATCCAATAAAAATGGAACAGATAATAATGGCCAACCATAGCAAACGATTCATGCTTCGAAAATAATCGAAGTAGTTGAACGAATGCTAGAACTTGAGAAGGCTAATCTTGAATGGCTACACTCAGAATCGGAATCTGTTCGTGATTGACAAGATCTTCCGTTCTACTTCCCATCAGAATATGGAACAATCCGTCTCTGCCGTGTGTGGCAATCGCAGTCAGATCTGCTCCGATCATCCCCGTAAATTCACTGATACCAGATTCTAAGGTTTCAGCATTCACCACGTTCACCGTGTAATCCGTCAAACCGGTTGCTTTGGCAAGGTCGTGCATCTGTTGGTTGCAGGTTTTGGTGGTTTCAAATTCTCCAACGGTGCACACTCTGAGCAGATGAAGTTTTGCATTGAACAACTCTGCAAATCGCTGAACATTGATGAAAGCGGTTTCCACTTCTTTGTTGAAGTTGGAAGCAAAAACAATGGTTTTGAAATCCAATGAATCTGGAACGCGTTTCACCGTAAGTACCGGACATTTGGATCGTCTGAGTATTTTCTGTGCATTCGAGCCAAAAATGATCTCCTTGATTCCGCTTGCACCATGCGAACCCATCACTATCAGGTCAATTTCGTGTTTGATGGCAAGCTTAGAAACGTTTTCATGAATTAGGTCGAACTGAAGTGCTTCCACAACATTTACCCCTTCGAAGAACGGTTGATTCACCATTTCTTGCATACGTTTTCTAACCAGTTTCATCACGAATATCTGTTTAGAAATCTCCTCTTCATCACCGTATTCCAACAAGCTTACCACATGCAGCAGATAAACGCGGGCATTCGTCTTTTTAGCAATGCTTGCAGCCACTTCTGCAGCTGCATAGGCCGTTTCGGAGAAATCTGTAGGTACGAGTATTCGCTTCATAATGGTTTCTATTTGAACGCAAATTACCTACCCTGTTCCCTAAGGCCATGACATTTCTCAATGGTCATTATGATTAACCTCAACAACATTGCGGTCTTCACAATATTTAACACAAGCCAATAGTTCTTAACGAATGGGGCCGAAACTTCCGTCTATTTTCGCAACCGAATGATAGAACTATCCGGAATCAGGAAATCATACCAAATGGGCAGCAACCGTTTGGAAGTACTCAAAGGAATTGACCTGAGCATTTCAGAAGGCGAACTGGTTTCCATCATGGGTTCTTCCGGAACAGGTAAATCCACCTTGCTCAATATCCTCGGAATTCTAGATAATTACGATTCCGGCTCCTATTACTTAGATGGTACGCTTATCAAAGATCTGAGCGAGACGAAAGCAGCCCAATATCGAAACAAGCTGCTGGGCTTCGTTTTTCAGAGTTTCAACTTGGTCAACTTCAAGAATGCGATGGAAAACGTGGCACTTCCGCTCTACTACCAAGGAGTTGGAAGACGCAAACGGAATAAGATCGCATTGGAATACTTGGAACAGGTTGGTCTTTTGGATTGGGCTGAACATCTGCCAAGCGAAATGAGCGGTGGGCAGAAACAGCGTGTGGCCATTGCCCGTGCATTGGTTACCAAGCCAAGGCTCATTTTGGCAGATGAACCGACAGGTGCACTTGATAGCACCACTTCATCCGAAGTAATGCAAATGCTGAAGGATGTGAATGCTGCGGGAATGACCGTGGTCATCGTAACACACGAACACGACATTGCAGCACAGACAGACCGTGTCATCCTCATGAAGGATGGACTGATTGACAGTGAGGAATTAAGAATTAGGAATTAATAATGCGACCACGAAACATGCACGCAAATTCCAATTTTTCATTCTTAATTATTCATTTAGAATTCTTGAGAAGTGTTTGACGCTGACAAATGGCAAGAGATATTCGAAACCATCAGTAAGAACAAACTCAGAACGTTCCTTACTGGATTCAGTGTGTTTTGGGGAATCTTCATGCTCATCATTCTCCTTGGTTCTGGCAACGGACTGCGCAACGGTTTTGAATCCGAATTTGAGGAAGACGCCATCAACAGCATTTGGGTTTACCAAGGACGGACAACCATTCCTTTTAAGGGAATGAAGCCTGGTCGCAACATTCGTTTTACAGATGAAGACCACGAAGCCATTGACAATGGAAATGTAAAAGGATTGGAGAATATCGCTTCTCGAATTTGGGTGCAAGACAAGAACATGGTCTATGGTGACAAAAAGGGAACTTTTGGAGTGATTGCGACCGAGGTTGGGCAATTCTATGCCGAAAATGCGACAATGGTCACGGGCCGATTTCTGAATGAAACAGACGTTTCCGAACGTAGAAAAGTGATTGTCTTAGGTCTTCCGGTCCAAGAAGAACTTTTTCCGAATGGAGATCATTTAGGCAAAGAATTAAACGTTGGCGGCATCTCTTTCAAGGTGATCGGAACCTTTAAAGATGGCGGTGGCGCACGCGACAACAGAAGAGGCTACATTCCACTCACTGTTGGGCAAATGGTATTTGACCGAGGCAGAAATGTGCATGCCATCAGCTCAACCATTGGAGATGCTACACCGGAAGAAAGCTTGCTGATTGAACAGGATATCCGAGATAGACTTGCCGCCTTGCACCAGTTCTCTCCAGAAGACAAACGTGCCGTTTGGATCAACAATACCACAGATCAATTCATGCAGATATTGAACGTACTGAACGCCATCAGTCTGTTCGTTTGGATCATCGGCATTGGAACCATCATTGCAGGAATTGTGGGAATCGGCAACATCATGATGATCGTGGTGAAAGAACGAACTCGTGAGATCGGCATTCGAAAAGCCTTGGGCGCCACGCCATTTTCGGTGGTATCACTCATCATCATGGAAGCCATTTTCATTACAAGTATTGCTGGTTACATGGGTTTGGTCGCTGGTGTTTTCACCTTAGAGGCAGTAAGCGGTATGATTGAAGATCCTGGGATATTCCAAAATCCGGAAGTGGATCTTTACACCGCTAGCATTGCCACACTAGTGCTTATTGTTTCAGGAACCTTGGCCGGACTCATTCCTGCCATCAAAGCCGCATCTATCAGTCCAATTGAAGCTTTACGAGACGAATGAGCATCTTAGACACAGATAGATGGCGCGAAGTGTTTGACACCTTAGGTGCCAATAAACTGCGAACAGCGCTTACCGCTTTCGGAGTGCTTTGGGGCATTTTCATGCTCATTATCATGTTGGGCGCAGGTTCTGGTTTACAGAATGGTGTCTCCAGCGAATTCCAAGGATTTGCCACTAACTCGCTTTATGTATGGACACAACGGACCACCAAACCATACAAAGGCTTACCGAGCGGACGTTGGTTCAATATGAGTAACGAAGACACAAAGGCACTGCGCGAACTTGTTCCAGAAGCAAAGGTCATTGCTCCGCGAAATGAGGTTGGTGGATGGCGTGGTGCGGCAAACGTGGTGCGTGGCATAAACACGGGTTCGTACGGCATTAAAGGCGATTATCCTGAAGCGGTTCAGTTGCAACCATTTGATATCACCCAAGGTCGATTACTCAATCAGATGGATGTTGATCAGAAACGGAAAGTGGCAGTGATCGGTGCCAAAGTGGTGAACGACCTCTATGAGGAAAATGAAGAGGTCATCGGCAGCAACATCCGCATCAATGGTGTTTATTTTACGGTAGTAGGAACAATAAAAACCAAAAAAGCTGGCCGCGAAGCCGAAGATGATGCTCAGAGTATTTTCATTCCATTGAGTTCATTTCAGCAGGCTTTCAACTATGGTAATTGGGTTAGCTATTATGGATTTATGCCCATTGATGGTGTTTCTGTTGCCGATATGGAAGCCAAGATCTTGAAAGTGCTAAAGGAACGTCACCGTGTAGATCCAAGCGATGAATTCGCCTTTGGAACGAACAACAACGAAGAAGACTTTGCAGAATACGCCAATGTGTTTTCTGGCATCAACTTCCTCATTTGGTTTGTCGGCACACTTACGTTGGTTGCAGGCGTTATTGGAATCAGCAATATCATGCTCGTTATTGTGAAGGAGCGTACAAAAGAAATTGGCATACGAAGAGCCATTGGCGCAAGTCCAATGAGCATTGTGAGTCAGATCATTTTAGAAGCATTGGTCTTAACTTCTTTGGCCGGATACATTGGAATTGTATTGGGCGTTTGGGCCGTTGAATTTGCTGGACCGCTGATTGAAGATGATTCGTTCAAGAATCCAGAAATTGATTTCCAAACCATATTGATCGCTTTGGGAGTGCTGATCATCTCTGGCTGTTTTGCTGGATTCATTCCTGCCTATCGCGCCCTCGAAATAAAACCTGTAGAAGCTTTACGAACCGAAAATTGAACTGAGAATATGAAATCATTTGTTAGAATATTGGTCGTTGTCATCATCCTAGGCGGATTCGGATACACACTTTGGCATCTGTACGATAAATCGCAAGAGCCACCTGTTGTTTTCGAAACCACACAGGCTTTCCGTAGTGATATCATCAAAAAAACAGTGGCAACCGGAACCATAGCACCGAAAAAGGAAGTGGCCATCAAACCGCGCGTTTCAGGCATCATAGAAAAGGTGTTTGTGGAGGAAGGTCAGATGGTTAAAAATGGAGATGCCATTGCCAAAGTGAAGATCGTGCCAGATATGGTAAGTCTGAATAATGCCCAGAACCGTTTGCAGATGGCGCAACTGGCCGTGCAGGATGCACAGTTGAACTTCGACCGTCAGAAGAAATTGATCGATCAAGGCGTGATTGCTGAGGCAGAATTTCAACCAGTAAGAACCCAGCTAATGAACGTAAAACAGGAACTTTTGGCAGCCGAAAGCAACCTTCAACTGATTGAGGAAGGCGCCTTGAAAGACCAAGGAAGTAGTTCAAATACTGTTATTCGATCCACTGCCAATGGAATGGTACTTTCTGTTCCACTGAAAGAAGGTAACTCGGTTATTGAGAGCAACACCTTCAATGAAGGAACGACCATTGCCACCATTGCCGATATGGGCGAGATGATCTTTGAAGGAAAAGTAGACGAAAGCGAAGTGGGCAAGATCAAAGAAGGAATGGATCTTCTCATTACCATTGGTGCGTTGGAGGGACACACTTTCCACGCAAGATTAGAGCATATCTCGCCCAAAGGCGTGGAGGAAAATGGTGCTATTCAGTTCAAGATCAAGGCAGAAGTTGAACTTCAGAAAGGTGTATTCGTTCGTTCGGGCTATAGCGCCAATGCAGATATTGTGCTTGATCGTAGAGACAGCGTTCTGGCCGTACAAGAAGGCTTGCTCATTTTTGGAAACAGCCCAGACTCTACGTTTGTGGAGGTGGAAACTTCACCTCAGATCTTTGAGAAACGAGCTGTAAAATTGGGATTGTCTGATGGCATAACCATCGAAGTGTTGAGCGGAATAACCGAAGAGGATAAGATCAAGAAACCGATGTGATCAGTCGTTTATTTCCTCAGCCTGCTCACGTAATTCGTTAAACCAAGCTGTTGCATCGTTCTCAGAATCGAACACACGTACTGGGTATTTGCCCTTGCGGGCATTCATAAAGGCTTTAGCAAGTATGCGATGACCGAGTGTTTTAATCACAAGGGCCTCTGCTTTTTTGATCTTTTCAAATTGCTCATCACCAAATTCGTTAATTCCCATGGTGATGTGGGTTGTAGAATCCGGCACAATCATGTGAAAGACCTTTCGGTCTTTGACGATATCCCAAATGGCGTCAATATTTTCCTTGGCTGTTTCAGCATTCATTTCAACATCAGGATTGATATAGATCTTGACGACATCGTCATCAATCATTATCAAAGCAGTGGGCACAACAACCTTTTCCAATATATCAGAGTAACAAGTTCGGGTATTCGTCAACATTGGGTCTTAGTTTAATTGGTAACCAGTGATACATAAGGGGTCAATTCATTATTAAACGTACTAAAATTAGCAATTATCGATACTAATCAATCATTCATCGATGATTTAATTGTATTCATAGAAAATCATAGCTCACATTTTCCTTAAATACCATCGTAATAAACAGACGCTACGGCAACGCCATTCACATCTCCGCGTTTCTGAATGCGTAAGACTTGCAGCATTTTAAAGACATTTTCGCACACTTGATTTTCTACCTTCGACACATCAATTTAACCTGTATGAAAAAACAATTACTCTCTTTGATCGTGTCACTTACAATCGGTGTAGGTGGCGTTTTAGCCCAGTGTCCTTCCGGACAAGTAGAGGTGGCTATTCAGATCCTTACTGACAATTTCGGATACGAAACTTCGTGGAGCCTTCTCAATTCTGATGGCGATATATTGGCACAAGGAGGTCAGAATGGTGTATATGCAAACAACGCTTGGTATGGCGATACCCTTTGCGTAGATGAAAGCACCTGTATGCGATTTGAGATCTATGATCAATTTGGAGATGGCATGTGCTGCGGCTACGGAAATGGGAGCTACACACTCTTTTTGAATGGAACCGAAATAGCTACTGGCGGCAATTTTGGCAACAGTACTTTCAACCTATTCAACTGCCCTCCTGGATCGGATTGCAACGATGCTTTCGTGATCGCTGAGGGGTCTTATGTTGCCCCGCACTCTAACACGTGGTATTCGTTTACACCTGCAGAAACAGGAACGTACCAGATAGAAGCCTGCGATAATGTGTGCAATTCAAAGCTTTGGATATATGCATACTGCAACGGACTTCCTTGGGCTGAAGACAATACTGGAACCATCTATTACGATAACGACCAAGGCGGATGCGGGCCACAGGCCATGATCGGGGGTGCATTACTTGAAGCGAATGTTGAATATTGGATTCGCATCGGAAGTAGCAATGGAGATTGCACGGGAGATATCAACTGGTCGCTTACCTACAATGGACCTGTTACTGGCTGTATGGATATTACCGCATGTAATTACAATCCGCTGGCGTCTGTGTCTGACGGAAACTGCATTTACCCTGGCGATCCTGCCTGTCCGAACGGACCAGACCTCACCGTTGATGCCGTTGAACTTTCGAACACGCTATATCTGTCTACATTGGATATTCCGGCCAACGATTGCCGTGTGGAGGAAAACTGCATGAACGGGTACGGGCTTCGCGACATCATCCGATTTTCTACCCACATCAAGAATATCGGCAACATGGATTACTATATCGGAAGTCCATCTGCCAATCCGGATCAATTCGACTTTGTGAACTGCCACAACCACACGCATTATCGCGGATATGCCGAATACAAACTGTATGACGCTGACGGTGGATTGATTCCAATCGGATTCAAGAACGGTTTCTGTGTGATGGACCTTGAATGCAGCGGTGGCGGATCGTTCCAGTATGGCTGCAGCACCATGGGTATTTCAGCTGGTTGTGGAGATATCTATTCTTCTGGGCTTGATTGCCAGTGGATAGACATTACTGACATCGACACAGGGCGTTACACCTTTGTGAATACGGCCAACTGGGATGATAGTCCGGATGCACTTGGACATTATGAAACCAATCATACCAACAACTGGGCTCAATTGTGCATCTATATAGGTAGAGATGCAAACGGAGCACTTTATGTCAATCAATTGCAGGATTGTAATCCGTATATCGATTGTCAAGGAGAGCTCTATGGATCGGCCCAACCAGATTGTAATGGTGTATGTGCTGGAACCACGCTACGGGGCGACATAAATGCTGATGCAGCTCAGAACAATCTTGATGCACACAACTATGTCACCGATATTCTTGCCAACGACATTACTGCCACAACCTGCAACGACCTGAATGCAGATAACGAAATTGACGTATATGATGCTGCTTTGATGATGGATTGCTCATTGACCAACGATGGCCACGTAACGGGTTCGAGCCACGATCATTGCAATTTCCCTTACGGTCTGACGGATATTTATGATACGGTTGAATTCAGCATTGGCAACGTGGACCACGCCCAGCACTTCATCGATATTTACATTAAGAACCCACAGAACTACGTGGTGGCTTACCAGTTTGAAATGGCTGGTCTTACCATCATGAGCGTAGAAAATCTGGTTGACCCTGTTGATTATCCTATCACTCCAGAATGGTCACTTGGAGGAACTGAGGTCATCGGTATCAGCTATCAGGATTCGGTGATTCCTAAATTTCAGAATCCAACTCCGCTTTGCCGAATCCATTACTTCTCGCTCACCGATACATTGATCTGCATTTCCGACATCAAAACCGTGGTGAACGAAAAGTATGAGGAAACCATTACACGTGTTGACGCATTCCATACTTGTTTGATCGCCTACACGGGTATTGACGAATTGGTGGATGGTGGAATTGAATTGAACCTCTACCCTAACCCGATGCTCGAATCAGCTACCCTTGCAATCACCAATCGTTTCAGCGCTGATATTTCGATTGAATTGATAGATCCTTCAGGAAAACAAGTGAAGAACTTCGGGCAAGTGAAAACTGACCGACTGACCATAACGAACGATGGACTAAGTGCAGGAATCTACTTCGTGCAGGTTACCGATGGTTCGCGCATCCTTACACGTCAGAAGCTTATTGTGCAATAAACATTAGCATTCGATGTATGTTAAATCAATCCCCGCCATTGCGGGGATTGTTGTTTAAACCTTAGTTATTTATCATGGAAGACAAAGACTGGAAAGCCAAGCTGACACCCGAACAATACCATGTATTGCGCGAAAAAGGAACCGAGCGCCCTTTTACAGGCGAATACGATCTGCATTTTGCAGATGGTTCGTACTTCTGTGCCGGATGCGGCACAAAACTCTTCGATTCGGGTTCTAAATTCGATAGTGGCTGCGGTTGGCCGGCCTTTTATCAGACAGCCGATAAAGGAGCTGTGATTGAGAAAACGGACCGAAGCTTTGGCATGATGCGCACCGAAGTTCTATGTGGTAACTGCGGAGGGCATTTGGGTCATGTATTTCCTGATGGACCAAGCGACAAGACCGGACTGCGCTATTGCATCAATTCGGTTTCGTTGGATTTCAAGAAAGAGGATTAGCAAAAAAAGTCCCGCATCGGCCAACCTTCCCATACGGGACAACGCCACGTTTCAACCAAACTCAAAGTGGCATTTCACTACATTCAGTTATTCAACTACTTCTAATGCAAGTGTCATATCCAATGGTTCGCCATTCAGAATGGCAATGGCTTCGGTTACTTCTTTGAATCCTGGAAACGAAAAACGTGCTAAGTAAATACCTTCAGGCACATCGGTCATTTTGAAGTAACCTGTTGGTGATGTGATGTACGTACGGCCTGTTCCTACCAATTCTACCACTACACCAAAAACACGTGAACCGGTAATGGCGCTGACCACCTTCCCCTTGAACACACCGTTGGTGCTGTTATTCTTTGTTTCTGGCAAGCATATAAGATGCAACAATTGCTCTAATCCTTGACCTGCAAATGCGGAATTCTCTTGTGTCGTTTTCATGATCGTTGAGTTTAAAGGTTAGGTAGCTGTTTCTTCATCTACCGCTATTAACAGGCCAGAAATTCAATTATTGTGCCAACAGGAATTTTCAGCGTAATTTTATTCTATTGCTAAACCAAATGACCAACTTGAGGTCTTACGACAAATCCGCTACATGAAACATCTTGGAACAATATCTTTCTTCATGCTGATCAGTTTAGCATCCAAGGCGCAAACACCCACATACAACGATAACGTAGCCTGTATTCTTTACACCAACTGTACACCATGTCATCATGATGGTGGAATAGGACCGTTTCCGCTGATGACCTACAATGATGCTACAGCTGCAGGGTTTGGCATTGTTGGTGCCGTGAATGCAGGTAACATGCCACCATGGCCACCCGATCCTGACTACAACCGCTTAGCTCACGAACGCGTGCTGACTCAGGAGGAGATCGACATTCTGAATGCTTGGGTGAATGGAGGAATGCCCGAAGGCGGAGGAACACCACCTATAGCACCGGTATATGGAGGAAACGAGGTCATTACAAATCCTGACCTCAGCCTTACCATGCAGCCTTTCACCAACTTCGAGAACAATAACGACCTCTATCAATGTTTCGTTATTCCAACAGGCTTGACCGAAGACATGTATGTAAGTGGATTTGAGGTCGTACCCGGAAATGGAGAAATGGTCCATCATGTGCTGGTTTTTTCCGATACTTCCGATCTACCATTGCAATTGGATGCCCAAGACCCGAATCCTGGCTACACAGGCTTTGGAGGGACAGGTAGCAGTTCTTCGAAACTTATAGGGATTTGGGTTCCGGGAGAACAACCTTATTTCTTTCCTCAGAACATGGGCACCAAGTTATTGGCGGGAAGCAATATCATCTTTCAGATGCACTACCCGGCCGGTACCGGAGGTCAGGTAGATCAGACCAAGATAAACTTCGATCTGTTTCAAGGTGCCTGGAACACCAGAGAAGTGTTCTTCACAGCGCCTCTTAACTTCGGGGGAAGCCTTACGGACGGACCGCTGGTCATTTTCCCAAATGAGGTAAGGACATTCCACAATCAATATACCATACCCAATGTAGATCTGACCGTTCTGGCTGTTGGCCCGCACATGCACCTTATTGGCACCTCCATGAGATCATGGGCCGTAACTCCGCAGAGCCAGACCATTCCATTTTTTGACATTCCTGAATGGGATTTCCATTATCAAGGCTTTTATCAGTTCAGGCAACCGATACGAATTCCTGCAACCAGTACGTTGTATGGGGTGGCAACCTATGATAACACCAACAACAATCCGAACAATCCCAACAACCCTCCTCAATTGGTTACCGCGGGCGAGGCTACCACAGATGAAATGTTCCTGATCTATTTTGCCTATACCATCTATTTAGCTGGAGACGAGAATATTGTGATTGACAATTCGACTGAAAAGCCAACGTACAACGATTGTGTATTCAACATACTAGGCGTAGAAGATGAATTAGGGGCGGATATTTCCATTTATCCAAATCCGGTATCGGATGCCATCACCATCAACCTTCCAGCATTAGACAACGCAGTAGTTGAACTGCACGATGCGCAAGGCAAATTGATAGCAAGCCATGATTCCACCACCAGGAGAATAGACGTTTCTACATTGGCCGATGGCGTTTATCTCTTATCGGTAACCACTTTAGAAGGTGGCAAGGCCACTCGAAAGGTGGTGATAAGGCATTAAGTTAGAAAGGCCATCCGCTTGCGCAGACAGCCTTTCAACCAACCTAAACCTCCCCAGAGGGGAAGGTCCAACCAATATCTTAGAACCCGAAGCCTAAACGTATACCTGGTATGATCAGGTGGGCCACATCTTCTTTCACTACCGAGCCAATGGCTTGGCCTGCTGTATTAATGAACAACACATCGCGCTCATAGTTCACGCGTTTGTAATTTACATTGAATAAAAGACTGAAATGTCCCTTATTGCGCCTGTTCTGAACCTTGAAACCAAGACCTAATCCGGCAATTGGACCGCCTTTCAATCGATTACCGAAGTCATCCACATTCACGCTTTTGTCCTTTCCCATGCCTTTGAACGCCATGGCATAACCTGCCTCAATGGCATAGAACGGGGTCATTCTTCCGTGCGTTGGGCCATCGGCCGAATGATAGAGGTACAATGGCAGATACATGCCGGCCATTTCTTTCTTGTCCAGACCATTCACCTTTGTATTGAAGGGATTGGAGAACACATGGTCTACTCCTACTCCAATACCCAGATAGCCCATTCTACCGAACTTGTATCCATTCACCATCCGAACACCACCCTGTACGTTTTCTACCAACACCTGAACCTCCATAAAGTATCCACGCTTTTTTGGTGTAAATGCCGTGCTGTCGCTATGCCAAGGATGCATGTTTCCCCAATGTCCCCACTGCCCATGACCTTGCGGGTATGCACGTTTCTCTTTGGTGATCTTCTCCACGTCTGCCACTTTCACAGCAAACACATTCCCATCATTCGACTTTATCTTGTAACTCACATTTGGCACTTGCTCAATGATCACACCGCGGTAAATACTCCCGTCCTTCAGGTAAATCGCATCCTGCATATTATCCTGAGCGAAAAGCGCCATCGGAAACAGAAGCAATACCACCAACACTTTCTTCAAATTCTTCATTGCAGTTGTTTTAGTTCCATAACAGGTGTTCATCCGTGATTGTTGTGCGCATTTATTTGAAAACCACCGATTTGTCTATAAACGAACAAATGCACGAAACCTGTTCATCAAAGGTCTTAGTTGACCATCAAGTAGGTGTGACCAATGGTACAGAACAGAGCTGGCAGCCAGTATTCGTGTTTCTTGCTTACTTTCAGCGTGAC